>DATERO010000264.1:0-8864 GCA_035271465.1 Dysgonamonadaceae bacterium
AATTTGCCTTTTTTCATTGTTCCTTCATAATAAAAAGAACAAAAATAAAATTTCAAATCGTCACGCCGAAAAAAGACCCGTAAAGTATAGTATATCAATAATTTCAAAGAACATTTTCTAATTTTTAGTGGACACTAATGAGTGATTCCATATATTTACATTAATAAAGTGAGTAATAAGACGATGAAAACCGCAGCTATCAAAAGGCTATACAATACAGATACAAGTAAGCGCAGGATAAAGCGGATAACAAAAAGCGCTATTATCAATACTGCCCATATACCCGCCGAAGTGGACAGAAAATAAATTACTGAAGGCAGTAACCCTACCCGGAACAATAACCTGAATAAACCGCTTGTTTTCATTGTAATTTGTTTTGTGGGCGGGTTTCCCCGCCCGGTGAATAATCAGGAAACCCGGAAGACAAAACCATCTTCAAACCAGTAATCACCCATAAATAGGTCACGGGCAAACTTTTCATAATCGAAGTATGTTTTTGCAAAATCCGGCAATTCGTAACACTCTTCTATTATTTCATAGGCATAATCTTCTTCATCGTTATATTTGCCCTGAAAATCGTCCCTGAAAGAAGAAATAAGGTCGTTTGCATCTTCAGTTGAAAGGTCGTGTGAACCGTGATTACACCACACTATAAACGCTTCCTGCTCGTCTTCGCTTAAATCGTCCATTGCATCCCGGATGTCGAAAAAATTGTCTGATAACCAACTTTCGCCGATTAAATTTTCCGGTATATTTTCCCAGTCCTGAAACATATATTCCGGGTCTGCTTCGTCTGCGTGTAATTCCTTACAAGCTTCGTAAAACTCGTCTTTGTCCGAAAAGTCGGAAAGGTCAAACCACTTGCCCTCGATTGAGCCATCGTTGTACTTTGCATATGTACCTACATGAATCCTTGCTTCGATTAAACTTGTTGCTTCCATAACTTCTGATTTTTTAGATATATGCGGATTCTTGAGGTGAGGGAGTTGAGTTTCATAACTTTTTTTTCCTGCTTCTCGTAAATCCGACTTTTTTTATATGCGTCTTTCCGTCGGGTCGGTCGTTTTCGTTTCATATATGCCAGAAAGTGTAGGCTTTAGTCTTTGCAAGTTTTTGTGGAAAAATACGCTCAAGCGAAGCGAAGCAGGAAGATTTTTGCATCAAACCCTTTAGGGCTGAACTTTCAAAGACGTTAAGAAGCCGTAAATACTTTTGCATATAGAAATGGAAATGATCAACCGCCCTGGTGGAATGACTGCCTATGGGAGGGTTTTACCATAAAAGAAGCAGGATAAGATCTGATTTCAACAAAAAAAATGATCTTCTTCGGTCATAATGATATGATCCAGAAAAGAAATATCCAGAAGCTCACAAGCTTCCTTTAGCTTTTTTGTTAACCGAATATCTTCCTGGCTTGGTTGCAGAATGGACGACGGATGATTATGTGAAAAGATGATAGCAGAAGCATGTACTTTCAATGCCGTTTGCATAATGATTTTTATATCAACCAATGTACTGGCCACACCACATTTTGAAATATTGGAAATCCCCAACACCCGGTTAGAACGGTTCATGAAAATAACATAGGCCTCTTCATGGTGTTGTATACATTCCCCGAATGCAATCTTGAAAATTTGTACTGTATCTTCAGAACATTTAATCTGGAAACGTTCGGTTGTTTTCACATTATCCTTATAGGACACTTTGATTTCTGGAATCTTGAAATAATCTATTTTCATGACAAGCAAAATTTAAAATGAAACATTATTTTTTTGCTTTCACGTTCACAGGAAATTCATTCACTTCATGCAAGGTTTTGAGTGGGAATACTACCCGCAGGTGTGGAGATTCCCAATCCAAACACACAGTGCCTAACCTTGCTACTTGTGGGTGATTTCCTGTATCTTTGCCTAAAAATTAGTGGAGAAATGACTTTAATATTAAGAGAATGGCAAAGTAGATATTTTTACTATTCGCAATATATTAGTTCTTCGTTTTTTTCTGCTATCTGCTTCTGTTTGTCGAACGAGTGTCCGATAAGTCTGATGAATCTATAGAATGGCGAATCTTCTACAGTAAATATTTTAGATATGCAAAGTTTGCTATTGTAATAATGGTATTTATTGAAGAGAAAGTAATAGTAACAAAAGAGCGTAGCTAATATCAAAAGCTACGCTCTTTTACATTGCTGTTTATTTTCGCTTTCCACTTTTTTCTCTTTGAGAAAGTGCGCTTCCGGCAGCAATTTTGCTTGTAGCACCTGTTCGCCCATCTCTTAAAACTTTTGAAGCCGCAGAAGCAGCAGCTTTACTTGTAACTTTTTTAGCCACAACTTTCAAAAATTGCTCTCAATCCAAACAATACAAGTGGGTTGGTTCCTGTTTATTCTATTTTTTTCCAAAATCGAAAAAACTTTTTCTTTTTATTCGATTTTTTCTTTTTTCCCGAGATTGGTTTTTCTTTCCAATCTTGAACAAATACACTTCGGTTATTACGAATAAAATAGTGTGATTTGCAAGGAAAATCCCAATTTCCAATGGATGGATTGAGCGAAATAGTTTCCCCATCAAATGTTAGTTTCCAATCATCTGGAGATATCGGTGTAACAACTTTTTCTCCACAGCCACAAGCACACAAATGGATTACAATTTTGCCTCGCATTGAAACATACAATATACCTTGCTTAAATTCCTCAGGCATATAGCCTACAAATTGGAGTTCGTAATTATCAATTTTTTCCATTATACATATCATTATCGTTTATGGAATAAACAGAACGAATTTCTTGCTTTACATCAAAGTAAAACCCCAACATTTTTTTCCACTTAATTATAGAATATATTGCAGCCATCGCATTTAATTCGGCTATTTGAATGTTGCTTGCATACATATCATCATCTTTAACGTCATTGCCGCAAAACACTTCTTTAATATGCGAATAGTGATCTTTATAAGCAGTCGTAATTTCCACCATTCCATCTAATTTACAGTCAGATAAACCTATCCCTAAACCTGAATTAATGAATGGAATTTCGTTCTCAATCAGATATCCTGCTATTGTATTACGAACATTCACTTTGTCTATACACAAAAAAACATAACTCATGTTTCTTAAAGAGGCTATATTATCTTGCATAATATATTCTTTATGAGGAATAATTCCTTTGTGAATTTGACTGTATTTTCTATACAGATACTCAACCTTGAAAAGTTGTTGTTCTAATTCTTCAACAGAAGCAGCACCAGGTGCGCGAAATGCATTGTGTGTATTAAATAAATCGGCATCAAATAAATGTATTTCGGCAACAGGTGTCTTAGAGACAAAATCAAGTATGTAAGAGCCAGTACCTCCTGCTCCAATGATAGCAATTTTTAGTGGATAAAACTTTTCATTAAAACAGGCAGTATTGGAATGGCTTGCATTTGTATCGGTATAAACCAAAGAGCTATCTTCATTTCTAATAATTAATGTTTTTTTTAATTGACGACACGCTTCTGAATCTAAATTTATTGCAGGTGAAGAGATAATGTTATAGTATGTTGTAACTTTATCATAATAGTCTGTATAAGCCTGATTATCGGGATGGCACGAAAGAAAAAAATCAGAAACAACATTTGCATAAAGATTCTGTTTCTTTGGGGAGTTTACTAATGAAGAGACAAAACTGCCATCAATATTACAAGGCTGTTCTCCAATGAAATATGCCGTATGATCTTTGGGTTTGATTGTAATATTTCCTGAGTTAGTCAATGCCATAACAAGAGTGCCTGATTTAATTTCCTTGTTCTTATTGAGATAAGGTATGTAGTGGACTGTTAAATATCCACTACATATTTCAATCCTGTAATCTTCGCTTTGAAGTTTTATTAGGTCCGGGCTATGATTGATGAGTGCTTCTGACATTGAAATTCATATTATGTTTTACAAAAACTTCCGTTCCTTTGGACATCAAACCATTAGGGTTTTCTTGTGGTCCAGCGGAATATTTCACAGTATAACCCCTGTTTGGGTCATAGATTCCATTTGCCAACCTGACAACTTCCTCAAAACTGATTTTGGGTTTATCGTACTTCTTTGGCAACTGATTTACAATGATTTCAACACCATTAATTTCAGGACGACTGACAAAATGCTCCACTCCTGGGCGAGCTAAATCCACAACTTCATCATCTTCAATAAAATCGTCTTTCCAGCCATCTGGCAAATCAAGATAAAGTTCCTCTTCTCTAGGAATGTTGCCTAATTCCCGAATCTGAATACCACGAATAAATTGCTTGTACCAAGTGTATTGAACACCGTTAATGGTAAAATGCAATTTCTTCTTCACAAAGAAATATTCTGTTTCGGGTCTCGCGAGATTGACCCGCGTATCGTTTTCTATCAGTTCGTCATTGTATGGCTTGCTAATAGACAGAAACAATTCGGTTTCCAAAGGGATACCCGCTAATTGCTTCAACTCTGCACCTGTCTTATATTGTTCACAGGTTTCGTACTCTTTTCCCTCGATAACAAATATCAAGGGTACTTTTTCATTTTGTGCGTTCGGCGCCCCATCATGTATATTCATATTTTTGAAATTAAATTATCTAATATACTACCAAGCGTGACATTTTTACTAATTTTGTATATATTAGCATTTTACTGTGATTCGTCACGCTTACTGGTATATTAATATAGAATGTCAACATATGGATGTTTTGCAAAACGAAAAGCAAGCAACAATTTCATACTCGGATGAAGATTTGCTTGTAGTGATATCGTTCCGAGAAAAAAACGAAGTGGAGGCGAAAGAAGCCTTCAAAATATTTTATGACAGATATAAAAGGTTTCTTTTAAGTCTATGTTACAAAGTATGTCAGAATATTGAGCCTAACGGTGCAGAATTAGCAAAAGATGTATTTGTAAACACCATGATGGCAGTTTATGAGTCTTCTAATACTTATAATGCATCTAAAAGTAAAGTTGCGACTTGGCTTTCATGTATAGCTAAACATGAAATGCTTGATTTGTTGAATATATTAAATGAAAAAAGAATTGGAGAAAAACAATTTATTCCTCTCAATGAAGATTTAGCTATTTCAGATACCGAAGATAATATCGAGATTGAAACCCCTCAGAAGAAGGCTTTAGATGAGGCATTGCAAACTTTGTCGGACAAGGAAAGAGATATTTTATTAACGTATATGATGTACCAAGAAGGAAATAAACATTTGCCTGATGAGGTTATACAAGTTTTATGCGATAGATATGAAACTTCTAGTATCAATTTGAGAAAAATCAAACAAAGAGCGCTAGAGAAAGTCAGAAGTCACATTATACAACATTCCCACTTATTGAAATAAAAATATCACATAGCGATGAAAAAGAGAATCAATATACAAGAAGCAGATTTTGAGTTATATTTAGATAACGCATTAAAATCTTATGGATATTTATTTCCAGAAACAGATGAGCAGATGACTGTATTTGAAGAAAATATGGAAAATATATCTATTCCGGAAGAGCTAGAATCCCCTGATTTTGTTTTTGAAGGAAAAAAGCGAGTATTTACACCAACCATTATTCCGATAAACAATTCCGAAGGAGAAAATAATTGGGCGTTAGCAGCTAGGGACGGTAAAGAAATTCCTAGTGATATATTGGAGAAAATGAAAAAAGATAAGGAAGAAGCAAGAAAAGAACTCAATGGAAATCAATAATGTTAGAAAAAAAGAATTGATCGATTTAGCAGAGTTTATTTCTAATGAATATTGCCCTAGTGGAATCGTCTCACCCGAACTAATTGCAAAATATTCAAATATATCATATAATTACGGCGAATATGGGAATTGTTTTGATGGAGTATTGGAACACGATGCGGGTCGCTTCCATATTTATTTGAATAAGCAAGTGATTCTATATCCAGATAATACTCGCCTTCGTTTTTCATTCGCTCATGAATTAGGTCATTATTTTATTGATGAGCATCGTAATGCACTGAAAAAGGGAAAATCTCTGCATAAATCATATCATAGATTATTACCTAAAAATATTATTGAATATGAGGCAGATTGTTTTGCATCAAACTTATTAATGCCCCCTTGTCGATTTACCCAATTTATTCAAAGAAGAAAATTTGATTTTTCAGTTATAGAATCTCTATCCAAAGAATTTGCCACAAGTTTGTCAGCAACACTTTTTAAATTTGTCGATATTGGTAATTATCCAATAATGGTTATCTACTCGCAAAGCAATAAAATAAAATATCATTGGTGTTCTGATGATTTTCCCTATAAATATATCAAGAAAGATTTTACCGGAAAAGTTCCACCATTGACTGTTGCTGGTGACTTTTTTAATCATGGTATGAAATGTGAAGATACTGAAATAGTAGATGCTTGTGAGTGGTTTAGTTCATATGATGATATACTAGATGTTAAACTGTTCGAAAAATGTATTTACCCCACTTTTAACAATACAGTAATTAGTATTATTTGGAAATAACAAAAAAATATCTAAAATCTTCTGCAAGTACACGAGAAAACCCACAATACAAAATACTGATACATAAAAAATTATGGCGCAGATTTATATTTTGACTAAACACTTGATATATTTGTAATTATTCCCTTGGTTTCTTCTTCACGGTATGCTTAACCTTCAAAACCGAGAGATTAAATTCAATCGTTGTTTCCGTTCCCACCGTTTGGAAATCATCGCTTAATAAATCTGAAATCAGTTCCCCACTTTTCTGCATCATTGACTTTTGCTGTTCTTTTTCTGATTGTTCCGACAGCTGGGAGATTGTGCGGGACAAATCCCTGACTTTGGAAAAAGTTTCAATGATGGCAATGGTCGTTTCTGTTGCTTTGGGCGATTTAAGAATAGTCGCCAACATATACAACCCTTTTTCACTGAATGCCTTTGGTGAGTATTTGAAATGTTCACCACGCCCTAAATTCTTTAAGGTCGAAAATTTCGACCTTAAAGAATTTGCTTCATCCATAGACAAATACAGGATATAACCTTCCGGGAATTTATCTGGATTGTTTTTAACTGCTTCATTGATGCGCTTTGTTTCCACCCCATACAAATCAGCAACATCACTATCAAGGATCACTTGTTTTCCTTGAACTTTAATGATTTTATTTTCGATTGAAAGAAGTTCCATATTCTTTTGTTTTTTAATGCTTTATATTGAAAATCGTTACCTGTTTCGTTACTGATTCATTACTATTGGAGAATAAGTAACTATTGAGCCGTCTTTTTATAGATTTTTTCAATTCCGGAAAATTGCTCTGAGAGCCCTTTCATGTCGTCACTAATTTTATTGTTCGTAATACGGGCATAGATCTGTGTTGTTTCAATATTGGTATGACCCAGCATTTTTGAGACAGTTTCTATGGGAACACCTTTGCTTAATGTGGTAGTGGTGGCAAACGTATGCCGTGCCAGATGGAAAGTAAGGTTCTTTCTGATTCCGGACAGATCGGCAATCTCCTTCAGGTATGAATTTAGTTTCTGGTTGCTGATTATTGGAAGGATTTCCCCATTTGGGAGCTTATTTTTGTACTTGTTCAGGATCATTTTGGGAATATCCAATAACGGGACATTGACATCTGTGCCTGTCTTCACCCGTTTGGTCATAATCCAAAGGTTGCCGTCAAACGATTTGCGGATATGCTCCTTTCTAAGACCTGCCACATCTATGTAAGCCAAACCGCAAAAACAAGAAAAGATAAATAAATCACGGACATGTTCCAACCTTTCGGATACAAGGTTGAGTTCTAGTATTTTTTTGATTTCATCTTCCGTAAGATAGCCTCTATCCACTTTTTGCAGCCGGATTTTGTAATTCGCAAAAGGATCTCCAATAATGATGCCGTTATTGCGGGCAATCAGAACGATGCGCTTAAAAAACTGCATGAATTTGGCTGTGGTGTTGGAATTGCACTTGCAAATCGTTTTAAGATACACTTCAAAATCGTTAATAAACATTAGGTTTATCTCATGCAGTGCAATGTCCGACAAGTTGTACTTGTGTCTAATAAAGTTCTCAAGATGCTTCCGGGTTACTTCATACTTTTGATAAGTAGATGCGGATTTAGATATGCCGATAAGTTGTTTCACATCGTTGTTGTGCTTACCAAACAGGTCCAGTAATGTCGCATGATTTTCTGAATGACCCAGAAACTCATTCTTTACCTTTTCGGCAGTAACGTAGTTGTCCCGCCGCTGTTGCTCGTGGTAGATTTGGTTGAGGGAAGCTTTGATGTCGTCCAGCAGCTTGTTGATTTGTCCGGCAGACTTTCCTGTGGCTTTTCCTGCTTTCACATTCCAGTTCTCAGGAAGGATGCTTTGTTTCGTACTGAACTGGCAAACTTTTCCATCAACGTTAACTCTTGTCATAATCGACACCTCTCCATTACGCTTTTCCGACCCTTTTTTCAGGTAGAAAAGGACTTTAAATGTACTCTTCATAATCTCACTTTTCAATGTTACAAAATTACTTTTAATGTATTAATTGTGAGATATATACAGGCTGTACAAATTGGGACAGCGAGAGGTCAATTTTGGACAAATCGTTACCGTTTTTGTCCGGAACGGAATCGGTAACGATTTAGGCACAAATTTGTGTCTTTTGGGGGCTTTTTCGTGTCTTTTGTGATGGACATATTGGACACAAAAAAACCTACAAATCATTGACTTGTAGGTTTTTGTACTGTTATTGTCTGTTTTTGTCCAGACCTTTCAGCGGAGAGAGAGGGATTCGAACCCCCGGAAGCTCGCACTTCAACGGTTTTCAAGACCGCCGCAATCGACCACTCTGCCATCTCTCCTAAAAATCGAGTGCAAAGATATGATTAATTCTCTTAATAAAAAA
>DATERO010000265.1:0-15982 GCA_035271465.1 Dysgonamonadaceae bacterium
TGGCAATAGATATACAAAGAATAGACAGTGTGGTAAATAGACGCAACAAACTTCTCTCGTTTTTACTCAAATCATGCAACAGTTCATTCATACTCACCACAATTTGCTCGCCTTCATTATCAGGTTCGAATTTAGGAATCAACTCATTGATTGCTTTTATAGCCGCCTCTTCCATGCCACCCTTGACACGTACATAATTGTAATACCCCTCGTTTCCGTATTTTTCTCCTTTAATAATAAGAGGAGGTATTTCACTTTGCAATCCTACAGTGTGAAAATCTTTAACTACTCCTATAATCTCAAATTCCTCTTTTCCTCTTCCTTCTGTTGAAACCCACTCAGTAGGTAGGATGATTTTTTCACCTATAGGATATTTGATTCCCATAACATGTTGGGTCTTTTCACTGATCAGAACCTTATCAGATTGTTGTCCGCGTGTAAAATCATCTTCCCTAAAATTTCTTCCTTCCAGCAATTGCAACCCCATTTTGTCCACAAAATCTTCTTCTACACTGAATGTTTGAAATAGATGATGAAGATCAGTTGGCATGCTATCCCATTCAACTCCTTCCAAACGTGTTGCTCCCATTTTGTCGCTATTGAAAGCAATTGTGAAAAATCCGGTGTTCATGATTTCCTCTACCATCGGAAGCTGTTCTACCTCTTGCATAAAAGAATTTCTTTCCCCCATTTTCATTTCAATCTGTAATAAATTTTCTTTGTCGAATCCCCAATCAATCTGATTCATAAAAGAGACCTGTCCCCAGAACACCAATGCACACATGATTGCGAAAGCACTGATAATAAGCTGCAACAACAGTGTAATCTTACTTGATAGTAATCTTCTTTTGGAAGGAGACTCTTTTCTGAAAGCGGATTTTTTAATAAACCGATAGAGAAAAGCGAAGGTGGTTATAGACAAGACGACAGTCAGTAGAGCAATAACAACAATCATTGTTTGGTTCAAAAGCGAGGAGCGTACAGTGGTAACAAATAGTCTCTCAAATAAACCTGATATTAGCTCAATGCTACAAAAGGACAATAGAGTAACAATTAAAGTAAACAGCCCTATTTCTATTAATATTTGACCATAGATATGATAGATCGATGCACCTGATACTCTTCGCAAATTGATCTCTCTAACACGTGCAAATGTACTGCTAAGAAGAATATTCAAATAATTAAATATTGCAGCGAACAAGAGCAGTATCCCTGTAAAAATAAACATGCGTATATATTTGATGTCATAAGCGATATTTTGTCCATAAAGGTAATCTATAGCAAACCTGGCGTTGGAAAGAGGCACCAATTCAAACAAGAGGTCTTCATTGTATCCGTTGTCAATAGCAAATGTAAGTAGTTTCTCACGGAACTCTGAAACATCTGTCCGGCTATATAACTTTATGTATAATTTAATATTACGAACATGTTCCCACTGTGTTTTCTCATCAGTTCTTTCACAAAATAGACGTGCATAAATGTCTGCAACATAAGCTTCTTTTTGAAAGATGGAATTTGACGGAGGATTAGTTATCACAGCCTTTATAATATACGATTTATTACCCCCTGCAATTAATGTCTCACCCGCTGCTTTTTCAGGACTACCGAAATGTTTGATTGCAAACGATTCGGTAATAACAATCTCATCATTGTTTTTCAATGTGTTTTCGTTCACATCTCCAGCAACTACTCTGGGTGGAAACATTTGGAAAAAATGTTCATCAACTGCCTCAAGTGAGCTGTTTCCTTCTAATTTCTTTCCTTGATGTTTAAATGAAGATCCAATACTTGGATATTCCAGTGCAATGCTTTCAATTTCAGGGAAAGCTTGCTCCAATTTATTTACTGCTATATACGGGATTTGACCGTTATTAAATTGTTTCCCTGTACTTTTGGCTTTTCCGATTATTTGATATATCCTGTCAGAATCTGGATAGAAGCTGTCGTAGCCTGCTTCGTACTGATACCAGTGGTATCCGTAGGTAAAGAATAGTACTCCAATAGTTAGTCCCAAGAGACTGACCACGCTTTGTGTCTTATATTTCAAGAGATTTCTCCAAGCAATTTTTAAATAATGTAGCAGCATATTTTAAAAGCGTCTATTAATTGTTTAATCTTTCTTGATAATTGTTGCAGGATTGATGTTGGCTGTCCTCCACATTCGTAATATTACAGTGATGAAGACAAAACCGCCCACAATGATGATTAGCTGAACCCAATAAGTGACATTCAATATGGATATATCAGAATTCACCATCGATGAGAAAAACTGCAATGCAAATAGTAAAAGAGGGAGTATGATGATGAAGCTAAGGAGCATTAACTTAAGATACAGCATACCAAACAAATGGAGTATATCCATAACCTTAGCTCCATTCACCTTTCTGATAGCCACCTCTTTCTCTCTCTGTTGCGTGTCTGTGATAATTGCACTGTAAATGCCAAACATAGAGATGATAAGGGTGAACAGGCTCACAATTAAAAAAATATCTCTAGGAACAATAATATTGCCTGATCTGCTGTTTATCTTCTGCTTCAGTGATTCAGTCTGTACTGGGTAAGAGGGAACATACTTTTCCATTATTTCGCCTATCTGTCTCTCCACCACAGCCTTTTTCCCTGGCATAAATTTCAAATAGACAATGTCGAATTGATTGTATTGATCATTTGAAATCTGTACAAAACCAGGCTGATCGTCGGGAAATAATGGTAAGCTGTTTATCACTCGGTGAACATTAACAAAACTGTTGTTCCAGTAAAATGAGTTTTGGTTAGATTCTTCGTTTAACAGTCGTGCAAGTGCTTCATTAATTACTAGTATCGTTTGCTGTTCTCCCATCTCTTCTACACCCTGATCATCCAGATCGAAAAAACTGAAATAGTTTTTATCTACAAGTGAATAAAGTGCAGAGATGGATGACTGATCATCCGGATTGCGTTTAACCTCTATTTTATAAGGGAATAAAGAGAAATAGGTATAAAGGATAGATTCAATCTCTTTTATCCCCTCTATCTCATCAATTATTGCCTCGCGGTTATTCCAGTACTTCATTGAACTAATAGTGCCCAGATTCAGTTCTAGAATACGACTACTCTCCAGATTTTCAATATTTCGCGACTGCAGATAGGCATGCACAGTTTCTTTATATTGCCGCTGTAGTCCCAGGGTTATTCCCGTGAAGAGAAAACAAATTGCCAACTGCACTACCAGTAATGTGTTTCTTATTCTATGTCTTTTTCCTTTCATTAATGAGCCGTGAATACCCTGCATGGTAATATTCATGTTTATTCCGGAAACAGCGATATTAATAAAAATAAGAAAACAGATAAGTACAACGGCAAAAATAGAGATTAGAGATGTAAAGAGATATTGCGACTCAATCCACAATCCGGTTATATTCAGATCAACGCCTCTCGTATTGACTATATGGGTAATCAATTCAACTAGGCTGACAGCAATAAGAAGAGAGAGCAGCAAAAGAAACAGATCGGACATGATAGCCCACAAGCGGATAGAATTGCTTTGAGCACCCACGGTCTTTCTTAGTGATACTTCCCTGATTCTACTTAAAAGTCCACTTATCGATAGATTCATGAAGTTGATGAAAGCCACCATCAATATCATGATGGAGATGATAATCATCAGTATCATCATGATATTCCCAAAGTTATCTTTTTCTGGTTCGTAAATTTTTCTTAGTTTGAAAACTGAATCATTGTCTGCACTTTTTATTCCCGACAGCGTTTGATTGACCTGAGATATATCGGCTTCTTTCTCAAGCAGCACATATCCACTGTTATAGATGAAATCTTTCAATGGAAAAAAGATATCTGCCGATACTATCCCAAACGGAGTATATGGTTCAATAACCCCTGTAATCTTATAATGAATGACACCATTAGAAATGGTTTTACCAATAGGATTCTCCTTCCCATATACTTTTTCTGAAAACCGAGTGGTGATTACGGCACTTCTCTCATTCCAGGTGTTGACATTTCCGGCAATGAAAACGGATGAGAAAACATGGAAGAAATCCCTGTTGACCAAAGCGCTTTTACACATGTAGGGGAGAAACAGATCATCTCCTTTCTCAAGATCAACCTGATCAATACTTATATTGAAGAATGCTACTTTGCTCACTCCTGTTACCGCTCTCTTTTGCAACAAGTCGGTAATATGATTGCTTTTATACGGATGTATATCACCACTCACCGTGTCAATATAGGAAATCGACGCGATACGTCTGTGATGTTCAAACTGTGTATAACTCCTCTTTCCCTGTATGATTATATATAGAGCAAGACTTACAACAATCATAGCCAATGCCAAATTCATAGCAGTGAAGAGATTACGAAATCTATTTTCATTGAGACTTCTCCAAGCAATTTTTAAATAATGTCTGATCATTGAAGATTGTTTTTAATTTTGAAATATTTTAAATTATATGATTATTTAATTATCAACTCATCCACATCACCAAATGATGCATAACCATTCACCACCACGCGGTCTCCAGGCTCTAAGCCACTAATGATTTCATATTGCACTGGATTCTGTCGCCCAATAGTTATTGGTGTACGGATGGCGCGGTCACCTGCTTCGTTCAGTTTGTAGATCCATTGTCCACCAGTGTGTTGATAAAAATCGCCTCGCGGCATCACGATGGCGCTCTCCGGTTGTCCTAACTCTATCTGCACGCGGTAGCTCTTTCCGATGCGTAGGTTATCTGGTTGGTTATCAATGAAGACTAAGTCCACCCGAAACTGTCTATCTTTTACTTCAGGAACTACCTTCGAAACTCGCAATGGAAATCTATCTCCTTGATAGGTTACTGAAGCAGGCAAACCTACAGTTAGTCGATCGATATAGTATTCGCTTAAATTTATATGCATCTTGAAGTTATCCATCACCTTAATCTCACCAATACTCTCGGACGACCCCACACGCTGTCCCTGAGTGACATTTAGAAAGCTAAGCTGTCCATCTACAGGTGCTCGCACCACTAGATTATCCATTCTGCTACGAGCATGCACCACGTTTTTCCGAGCACGCTCTAGCTCCTTATCCATTAAATCTTGACGTAATAGAGTAGCCGCACTGTCTCGTTTCAAACCTTCTAGTTGCAACAATGTGCTTTTGTTTCTGTAGTCAAACTCCTCTTGCTGAACATCTAGTTGAGCTCTACTTTTTACACCCATCTTATACTCTTCCTCTCCAAGCTGCAAGTCCTTATTCATACGGCTCAAGTCGTATCTTGCTTGAAGCGACTGCTGCTGTAAAAGTATCGACTTCTGCTCCATCTCCACTTTTTTCTCTTGATAAAGAAGTCGTTGTTTTTCCCATTCATCTTGTTGCTCTTCTATTACTCTTTCGAGTTCTGGGTTCTGAAGTGTCAGTATAAGTTCATCCCTCTTCAGCATGGATCCTTCTTCGGCTATAATTTCTTTTACGATTCCTGCCTCTAGGGTATTCAATCGGATGGTTAATATAGGTTGCACAATCCCTTCCGCATCTACGTAATCAAGAAAATGATCTTCTGCTACATTTGCAATAATTACCTTTTCTTTGTCTATCCGCTGCTTTTTACTACCTGATAGATTAATTATTACGAAAACAAGAAAAAGCAAGAAACTCACTCCCGCAAGAATCGGATACTTAAATCTTAGAATAAATGATTTTTTAGGCAGTCGTATATCCATAGATGAATCGCGCGATTCGTGGAATTTGTTAGTATTGTTTGAATTATTCATGCAAATTTATTTTAAAATAATTGTTCCGTAACAGTGATAGGAGCGTTATACTGAAAATCATACCCTGTAATGCTTCGTAACATGTAATAGAGGTTCCAATAGTTGTGTAATGCATTTATATAGGCGCGCTGTGAGCTATCTTTTTCTGCAATGGCAGCGTTAAGATCAAGTAGGGAGGATCTCCCTAACAAATAAAGACGGTAGGCCACCTCATTTCTATGAGCAGCACGCTCCGATGTTTTTTTTGCGATGGCTACTCTGTTTGCTTGTAAGTTAAATTGTTTTACTAGCTTGATAATATTAGCATCGAAATCGTTCTGAGCTTGTGCAATCTCAGTCTTTGTTTTTTCAAGATTGCTTTTTGCCACCTCTACACGTCCTTTGCCCACGCCCCAATCTACCAGTGGAATACGGATTCCTATACTTATCAACTGTTGATCCATTGGATTACGGTATACGTCGCTCAGTCGTTCTGCTGTTTGTGTCAACCCCATCTGCATATAAAGATCTGCTTTAAATCCGCGTGATGCTTTTGCCTGCGCCACATTGCTTTCACTCTGTAACTGTTGATATGCATACATCTCAATATCGGGACTGTTTTGCCAAGCAAAATTGAGAGCATCGTCCACGGGGACAATAAAAACTGGAACATCCTCGCTGACTACTGCTTCTATTTCCAGGTTATCGCGAATACCTAAGAAACTACGCAAATCTTGAATAGTGTTATCCACTTCAATACCAGCATTCAACTGATTGCTTTGCTCAGTAAGATGATTGATTTCCAATTGCAACATTTCATTCTCTGTAATAGTACCTATATCATATCTCCCTTTTGCATATCGGAAAAGGGTGTCTGCAGCTGCATAGTTATAGTTGGCTGATTGCAGCTTACTCTGAGCTGTTGCTAAATCAAAGAATTTATTGGTAGTCACTGCTGCTACAAGTTCTAAAGTCTCCAGATAACTTTTTTCTGCCTCAGCATAGCGTGTAGGTTCAATCTTCTTATCCCACTTTAGTCGGTTGTAGCCAAAAAGACTTTGCGAATAACCTATAACTACTGGAGTAGATTTAAAAGAGTGCCTCTTGTCACTAAAAAGATCCAATCGCTCCACTCCCGTTTCTAGGAAAAGATTTCCTCCTAGAAAAGATATATTCTGATTGATGGTAAGACTCCCGTTGTTAAGCAACTGGTTCCTGTGCAAGAAGCTGTCGCTCCCATCTGGCAAGGTGACAGAATTGATAGAGCGGTTGAGCGAACTGTAACTGCTAAATGTGAGGCTAGGTAGGTAGTTAGCTTTGAAAGTGCGCCAATTCCAATAAGCTGCGCGATAACTATGCCTAGCAGCCACCGCCTGTGGTGATTGTTTATGTGCAAGTGCGATTGCTTCATCCAGTGTGAGTGGTAGCTTCTCTTGTGCTTGTAGTCTAACGCAAAGCACTAAAAAAAGAAAATATAATAGGATTCGTTTCATATACTTTTACATAAGCAAAAATGATGCCACGTGTGTAAGTTGTTGTTGTGTAAAGAGATATGACTTTGTTGGTTCTAGATGTATGTTCGTTATCGCACGAATAAAGTTCGTTATCGCACACTTTTTAAACATTAAATGTATTATATTTGTACTATTAACGTTGTAGCTAAGTATCAGGTTATTATTTAATGGATTGTTAACTGCTCAATAAAAAATAAACTTTCGTTCTAATCTAGGAGAAATATGCAGAAAGAGGGGAAAATATTAATTGTAGATGATAACGAAGATATTCTCTTCGCTCTTAATCTACTTTTGAAAACACATGTAGAAAAAGTCAGAGTGACCACACAACCTGAACGAATTCTACATTTTATTGAATTATTTCATCCTGATGTAATTCTCCTCGATATGAATTTTCACAAAGATGCAAGTAGTGGACAAGAGGGTTTTTATTGGCTCGATCAGATTCGCAAGGTTGATCCAAATGCAGTTGTAATTTTTATTACAGCCTACGGAGATACTGAAAAAGCAGTACAAGCAATCAAAGCAGGTGCTACCGATTTTATTCCCAAGCCATGGGAGAGTGAAAAACTTTTAGCCACTGTTTTTTCAGCTCTTCAGTTACGTAAGAGCAAAGATGAGATATCGCAACTCAAAAAGAAGGTAACTGTCCTCGAAAGCAACAGACCACCAATACCCGAAATTGTAGGTGAGAGCAGTGCGATGCAATCATTGTTCGACACCGTCGAAAAGCTTAAGAATACAGATGCTAACATCCTTATACTTGGTGAGAATGGTACAGGAAAAGATCTGATTGCAAATCTCCTATGTCATTCATCACCACGGTCAGACAATGCATTTGTACATATCGACTTAGGCAGCATTCCCGAAACATTGTTTGAAAGTGAGCTTTTTGGTTACGAGAAAGGAGCTTTCACTGATGCAAAAAAAGAGAAGCAAGGACGGTTTGAAATTGCATCAGGCGGAACACTTTTTCTCGATGAGATTGGAAATCTTTCATCCACTATGCAATCTAAACTATTAATGGCTTTAGAGAAAAAAGAGATTATACGATTGGGAGCGACAAAGTCCTTGCCAATTGATGTACGTCTTATTTGTGCTACAAATGCTGACATTTATAGTATGACAGAACAAGGTGAATTCCGTCAAGACCTCCTCTATCGTATTAATACAATTGAGTTACATATTCCTCCTCTTCGAGAGAGAGGAAACGATATTCTTTTGTTAGCCGATTTTTTTAAGGATAAGTATTGCCATAAATACAAAAAAGAGATAAAAAATATTGCTGCATCGGCACAGAAAAAGTTGAAGGAATACTTTTGGCCAGGCAACGTGCGCGAGTTGCAACATGCCATGGAGCGTGCTGTAATTCTTTCATCAGGTTATACACTATATGCTGATGACTTTCTTCTTACTCCTGCCACACCTGGGAAAAGAGCAGTGAGCCTTAACTTAGAAGAGTTAGAAAAGATCGCAATAGATCAGGCCTTAAAACAGACCGACGGAAACATAACCCAAGCTGCTGAACTATTGGGAATATCGCGATTTGCCCTTTATCGTAAAATTGACAAACAGTAGAACTGATAAAAATGAAAATACCTTCAAAGTATCTATTTATTCTCAAAATAGTGGCTATTGTGTTACTGTCATTATCAGTTGTGTGGTTATTCCTGCATGGGCTCTACTTTTCATCGCTAATTCTTATTATTTTACTCATAGTCCTGTCCTTCTCACTGTATAATGACAGAAGAAAAATAATTAATCGAATGTTACGAATGATTTCAGGCATCCGAAATGAGGACTTTACCTTTCACTACTCTCAGAAAAACAGCAGTGACGAGCTTGATCATCTTTCAAATGAGATGAATGAGGCGTTACAAGTTTTTCGAGATCAAGCCTATCACTCCTATGTAGAGGAAGCGGAAGCAGAGGCATGGCAAAAACTCATTAGTGTTCTCACGCACGAAATTATGAACAGTATCGCACCTATTATTTCACTATCGGAGACATTAAGTAAAGAAGCTAAGACAACGAATATGAGTCAGGAAGAGTGGCAGAATATGCGACAAGGAATAAAGATTATCCATCGACGAAGTGCCGGCTTGCTTTCATTCGTTGAGAATTATCGTAAACTTACAAGGATACCGCAACCACTCATACAGCCTATCTCTATTGCTAATCTCCTTAAATCAATGCAGGTACTCGTTGAAGCTGAACAGATTCGTTTTAACTATAGTTGCTATCCAGATCAGTTACTTCTACGTGCAGATAGAAATATGGTAGAGCAAATTCTTATAAATCTGTTGCGCAATGCTAAAGAAGCAACAGAGAATAAACCGCATGCAAATATTAAAATTGATGCCAAACAAGTGGGAAATGAAGTTCAGATTATTGTTGCTGACACCGGTGTTGGAATATCTCCAGAAGCGATTAACAAAGTTTTTATCCCATTTTACAGTACCAAGAGTAAGGGGTCTGGTATTGGTCTGAGTCTCTGTCGTCAAATGATGACTCTTCATAAAGGACATATTTCTGTTAGTTCTGATAATCAAGGAACCCGTTTTACACTGTTTTTTCCTGGTTAGAAAGTAGATAAGCTCCATCAGCGTTATTATTTATGCTACACATAAGACTTATAAAACTCTGTGATTGACTCATAAGTGCTTATTATTGGTTTGTCTACTTTTCTATCAATTGTGAGATTCTTTATTACGATTCAGACTCACGCAAGTCTCTTATTGTAATTGTCATGAGTTAATTTGAATATCATGTAACGTATTATTCCAATTGCAATGAATTAATTACAAATAAGCTTATCAGATACTCTTTTTTCATGTCCATGATTAATATACCAACACTAGATTGATAGTTTTTAATACATCTCTTTCAATTCTACTTTCATTTTGACTTATTTTTCTCTGAACAACAGAGAAATAAGTTATTCTGATTTTATAATAGGTTGGAAATAGAGTAAATGAAAGTATATTATTCATTTTTCCACATGGAAACCAAATTGAAGGTTATGATTTTGTCAATAAAGTGGAATGTTATTGTGCTCAACCATATATGATTATTGTGATTCTGAATGATAATTTGCTAATTTACGTAATTTGAATAGAAAACATTAATTAGAAAAACATTTAACTTGTAATATACAAAGGACAATTCATTGAAACTACTACGAACTTAAGCTCTTGTGATAGTCTTTTGTATAAAAGATAATTGAATGACATACGAATTTTGTATCTTTGCAGATTAAACTAAATGTTGACACTCGCATTATTAGCGAGTGTTTTACTTTTGAGCCATTATTAATATATATATAGTATCCCGGAGTGGTTCTTCCAACATTTATAGAATGGGATTAAAAAAACAATTATGCAATTTGAAGATCTAAAAATTATTGAGCCTATTTTAAAGGCATTAAAAGAAGAAAAATATTCTACTCCCACTTCTATACAAGAAAAATCAATTCCACTTTTATTGGACAGAAACGATGTATTGGGAAGTGCACAAACTGGTACAGGTAAAACAGCAGCGTTTGCTATCCCAATCTTGCAACATCTATATAACGACCGTCAACAACAAAATAGTCCACGACAAATTAATGCACTTATCATTACTCCCACACGCGAGTTAGCTATTCAGATTGCTGACAGTTTTACAACTTACGGCAAGTACACTGGCCTTAAGAATACTGTTATTTTTGGAGGAGTAAAGCAGGGTCAACAAACAGATGCTATACGAAGAGGTGTAGATATTCTTGTTGCTACTCCAGGAAGACTTTTAGACCTGATGGATCAGGGTTTGGTGAGGTTAAATAATATTGAATATTTTGTGTTGGATGAGGCTGACCGAATGCTTGACATGGGATTTATCAATGATATCAAGAAGATTATTGCCAAATTACCACCCAAAAGACAGTCACTGTTTTTCTCAGCTACAATGCCAGATAACATTGTTAGTCTGTCAAGAAAGATTTTGAAAAATCCGATGAAAGTAGAGGCAAGTGCGGTTTCTTCCACAGCCGATACTATTAAGCAATATCTCTATTACACGAACAGGTCAAATAAGAGAAGTTTGCTTAATCATATACTTGAAGATGATAAAATAGACCAGGTACTGTTATTTGCAAGAACAAAGCATGGTGCTGACAGAATAACGCGAGATTTAAAAAAGAAGAAAATTACAGCTGCTGCGATACACGGCGACAAGGCACAAAATGCAAGACAGAGAGCACTGCAAGAGTTTAAAGATGGAAATGTTAGGGTGTTGGTAGCTACTGATATTGCTGCGAGAGGTATTGACATTGATAGTTTGAAGTATGTTATTAATTTCGATATTCCGAATATTGCTGAAACTTATGTTCACAGAATTGGTAGATGTGGTAGGGCAGGAGATGAGGGTGTGTCAATTTCAATGTGCGAACCCGAAGAGAACGCATACATAAAAGATATTCAAAAACTGATAAACCAAAAGATTGAAGTTGTACACGACAATCCTTTTCCACAAACGGACAAGCCGATGAATACAAAGGAAAAACAACAGTTTGAAAAGGAGAAAAACAGAAGAAAACAAGAGTTTTTTGCTGCAAAAAATAAAAATAGATCAGGCTCGTCAAAGTTTAATAGGAGGAGATAATACTACATGTTAGAAAATACAAAAGAACATACAGAAACTTCCAACGATAACCTCATAGACTCAATTCTCAGCAAGTTTGAAATTACAGCGCTAAATCCTATGCAGGAAAGGGCAAGTAAAACCATAAAGAAGAAATCGGATGTGGTGTTGCTATCACCCACAGGAACTGGTAAAACGCTTGCTTTCCTTTTGCCTTTGATAGAAACCCTGGATGCGGACTGCGAGGAGATACAAATCCTTATACTTGTTCCTTCACGTGAGTTGGCTCAGCAAATTGAGCAGGTGGCCCGACAAATGGGCTCGGGCTTCAAAGTGAATGCTGTGTATGGTGGACGTTCGGGAGCATTAGATAAAATTGATTTAAAACATCGTCCTGCCATTCTCATTGGTACGCCTGGAAGAGTAGCAGATAGAATCAGAAGGGATAATCTTTCATTGCAACATATCCATACACTTGTGTTGGATGAATTTGATAAATCATTGGAAATAGGTTTCGAAAAAGAGATGACCGAAATTATTGAAACCCTACCCAATGTTAAGCAAAGGATTTTGACTTCAGCTACAAGCGATGCCAACATTCCACGATTTGTTGGATTGCAAAAGCCTGTATTTATCAACTTCGCTGATGAGGGCAGATCTCAACTAATTATAAAAACAGTTCTTTCGCCCGAAAGGGACAAATTGGAAACTTTGGTGAAGGCACTCACTTATATTGGTGATAAACCTGGAATTGTTTTTTGTAGTTTCAAGGATGCACTCGATCGGGTTAGCGATTATTTAACTGAAAACCATATTCATCATGAATGCTTTCATGGAGGAATGGAACAATTTGACAGAGAACGAGCACTCATTAAGTTTAGAAATGGAACAAGCCATATACTTCTGGCAACCGATTTGGCAGCAAGAGGGCTTGATGTTCCCGAGATAGAATTTATTCTTCATTATCACCTCCCACCACGCGAAAAAGAGTTCACCCACAGAAATGGTCGAACTGCACGAATGAACCGCGATGGTGTTGCCTACATTCTTCACTATAAAGGAGAAGAGTTGCCTGACTATATTCAAGAGATTGCTCCAGAGGAGTTACATCTTGACGACAAACAAAAAGGGAAACAGCCTTCATCAATAAAATGGAAAACATTGTATATCACAGGCGGCAGACGAGATAAAATATCAAAAGGAGATGTTGCTGGTTTCTTTTTCAAGCAGGGACAGATTAAGAAAGAACAATTAGGTGTAATCGAAATCAAACAGGATAGTACCTATGTAGGTGTTCATGCAGATATAGCTGAGAAGCTTATAGGGAAAATCAATAATGAGAGACTTAAAACCAAGAAGGTAAGGGTTAGTCTCATTTGATTCCACAATTCAATAAATAGTCTTAGCAAGAAAACGCCAAATACTGCGTTACTCTCCTTTTTGAAACAGTCACTTACTAAGGTAAGCTCCTTAATTTCAAAAACTTCGAAAGTCTTGTCTTTGTCATTTTATTATCAAAGACTCAAAAATAAGGAGTTTTCTGGCAGACACTAAATACCAAATATGAATTTAGAAGCAGTTTTAAATTATCGTCGATCGGTACGCAATTACCAAACAGATGTTAATCTTGACACAGAGAAAGTAAAGCATTGTATCGAAATGGCTACACTTGCGCCCAACAGTTCTAATATGCAATTGTGGGAATTCTATCATATAACTGATAAAGAGATGATTCAGAAAATGGCTTATGCCTCTTTGTCGCAAAACGCAGTTGCCAGTGCCAATCAGTTGGTGGTGTTTGTCACTCGTCGCGATTTGTTTCGCAAACGCGCCAAACAGGTTTTAGAGTTTGATCGAGAAAACATAAAACGCAACAGTCCGCCAGATAGACAAGCAAGACGCATCAAAAGAGTTGAAATTTATTATGGCAAATTGATGCCATTTATTTATGCACGATTTTTTGGTTTGCTGGGGTTATTCCGTAAAGCATTGTCTATTTCAATAAGTCTTTTCCGCCCAATGTTTACTGATAGTAGTGAATGCGACCAGCGCATTGTGGTGCACAAAAGTTGTGCATTGGCTGCACAAACATTTATGATTGCTATGGCTAACGAAGGATATGATACGTGTGCTGTAGAAGGTTTCGATAGCCGCCGAGTGAAACGGTTATTGAATCTTCCATTTGGAGCAGAAATCAATATGCTTATTCCTTGCGGTATACGTAATGGCAATAGGGGAATTCATGGAGAAAGATTCCGTGTACCATTCGATGAAGTATATAAGATAATATAGAAAAAAGACAACCATATACTTGATAGTTGTGTTATACTTTGAAGCAAAATTAATTGTATCAGATTTATTTCTTTCAATTGAAATAAACATTGATTGATTGAAAAATCAGAAGAAAATTTTCAATATGTTTGTGTAGCAATTATTTCATAATTGAATTAATTGTAAGGTAAAATAAAATAACCAATAAGATTTAATTGTTAATATTATGGCTAAAAGTCAAGACTCAAAGAAAGCCGTTAAAAAAGAGGCTACTAAAACTCCAAAAGAGAAAAAAGCTGAAAAGAGAATGAAGAAGGCCAGTAAAAACTAATTGCTTTCTCTAACAAACTAAACAAAAAAACCGCTCGGCTGATCCGTGCGGTTTTTTTATTGCTTGCTGCATTAAGTTCTATCAATGAATAGATAAATTTACTCCTAATTGTAAGTGTGTTGGTATCCATCCAACAAAAACAATCAAGCACCTTGATATTGCTTATATTGTAAGAATAAAGGAGTACTAATTTCTTTTCGCTCTTTTAAAATAATCTGCAAAAAACAAAGAGTGATACTCCACTGAAGTCTTCCAAAAGTCAGGATTGTGTGCACCTGGTCGCGAAATGAAAGTGTGCGGAATATTACGATAAAGTAGTTCGTTATGTAATCGCACATTCACGTCATAAAAGAAATCATCTATACCACAGTCAATGCTAATAGCCAGTGTGTTGGGTGTTAGCAAGTGCAACATTCCCATAATTGTGTGTTTTTCCCAATTCTCGGGGTGTGTTCGTTGTTCTCCCAAATGCTTTTTCATCTCCCAATTATTAGGAAAAGGACGAATGTCCACACCACCACTCATACTACCACATGCGCCAAACACATCTTGATGTAGGAATGCCACATATAAAGCTCCGTGACCTCCCATGCTAAGTCCACTGATGGCACGAGACTCTCTTCGAGGGTCAGTTTTATAATTGGTGTCAATCCATTCCACTAATTCTTTTGCAATATAAGTCTCGTAACGTGAAGTGCTGTCAAGTGGACTATCGAAATACCAACTTGAAAAATTTCCATCAGCGCAAACAACGATAAAGTTGTATTGGTCAGCCATCTTCTCAATCTCTGCGAAATCCATAAAACCTGCATAGTTACCACTATAACCGTGCAATAGATACACCACGGGGAGATTCGTTTCTTGGGTGTATGAGTCGGGTGTTACCACAATAGCAGGTACTTCCTTGTTCATTGTTTTGCTAAATGTTTGCACTGTATCAACCTTTGCAGCAGATAAATGAGTGGCTGCGACATAAATAAATGAAAAAAATAATAAGGAGAACTTCTTCATAATTTTTTAAGTAATAAGTTGTAAGTAATATATAGTTTATTGTATAGATTAAATCGCGGGTAGTTATCTGTAATATGAGTAATCGAAATCATGATAAGAAAAATGCAGCTTCAATACACAATTACATCCAACTAATATTTTGAGTCAATCGACTTAAATTTTTTTTAATTATTATTCAAAGTAATATGCGAAGTTACAAATTTTATCAAAATTACAAGCAAAGGTCACAAGAAATACCAACTACATTTATTGTTTCATCATACTGTTGAAGGGGCTGATACTTTCCTTCCCGAAGTAGATTTTAATAAATGGAAATGAGTTGACCGAGAAAAACATACATCAGACGAAAGATATGCGTATGATTATACTTTTTAGACGTGTGTGAGGAAAAAGAAAGACTCATGTTGACATGAGTTTGATGATTAAGAATAATAAATAAGGCAATAAGCTTATGATTGCAATGAGCTATAACTGTTTCTAAGTCCTTTAAAAATATTTCGAGCTG
>DATERO010000266.1:0-2533 GCA_035271465.1 Dysgonamonadaceae bacterium
GGTGTCTCCGACTCTATCATCCTAAACCCTGCATGCTGATAGAAGTGTCTGCGGAATGCATAACGTGAATGCTTTGTAGCTTCATTGCCTGTTGATATCCACGAACCACCTTTAATCAAATTGTGCTTACCATCAAATGTAGGTGTCGAAAAATCATCATACATGGGGTGCACCTTAAATCCAGCAAATCCAGTGATGGGTGTTTCTGTCCATTGCCATACATTGCCAATCACATCAAAGAAACCTTTGCCTTGTTCATACTTATCAACAGGACATGGCGATGTAAATTTCTCCAAATTGATATTGGCAGGAGCTTCATCTCCCCACTCCAACTGATCTTTCAATCCAGTAAATTCATATAGCTTCATCCATTCTGCCTCTGTTGGCAATCGATAGGTCTTTCCTGTCTTTTTCGTTCTCCAATTGCAAAATGCTTTTGCTTCTAAGTAATTCACCTCAACGGGCCAATCCCAAGGCATAGGTATCTCTTCGGCTACTAATCGCAAACGAAACTCATTGTCATCTTTTCGCCAAAAGAGAGGCATACTTGCATCTTTAAAGTTACGCCAGTTCCAACCTTCTTCTGTCCAATACTCTTCAATAGCATAACCACCATCGTTGATAAACTCTAAGAACTCTTGATTGGATGTTAGATATTTCGCAGCTTTGAATTCTGCTACATCCTCAGCGTGTTTGCCATATTCATTGTCCCAACCATAAATGGGATGATTGGATGGTTTACCCAAAGTAACGCTTCCACCCTCAACCGTCAACATTTCATTGACAGGTGCTTCTCCACTCTCTGTGCAAATTTCACCAAAACGACCAGCCACCACTTGATCCAATGGCAACTGACGAATCAACACCGACGATGTTTCTAAATGAATACGTTCGTGCTCAATTCCCATCATCACTATCCAAAACGGATTGTCCCAATCAATGGGCAAATGCAATGGAGTGTTATCAATTAGGTCTAACACTGCCTCTTTGACTAAATCTCTATACTCTCGCACAGCTTCCACTTCGGGCCATGTGTAGTTTTTATTATCTAAATCGTCCCAACTCATTTCGTCCACACCAATTGCAAACGTAGATTCGAATTCAGGATTGATGCGCTTATCAATCAACTTCGCTAAATAGAGTTTGTTGATAAAAAAGACAGCCGTATGTCCTAAATAAAAGAGAATGATATGACGCAATGGGTCACCACGATGATAAAATACATCGTCGGAAGCCAATTGGGTATATAGTTTTTCGTGAACATTCCATGTCTTCAGGAAATATTCTCTTATTTCTGCACGTTTTTCTTCTTGATTACCATCGCGCAAGTGAATGGTTTTAGCTACAAATGATTTCATAATTTAAAAATGGGTTATGGGTTATGGGTTGTGGGTTATGGGGTGTGAGGTATGGGGTGTGGGGTATGGGTATTGTTAATGCCTGATAGCCGCTGACCATTAATAATTAATAATTAATAATTAATAATTAACAACTAACCATTACCCCCTAACTTCCTATACATATATATCTTCTTCATTTCAAAAGGTTCTTTATTCTCTTTATGCAACTTAGTTTGAACTATAGTCTCTATCTCCTCAAAACCAAGTTTTTTATAAAGAGATACGGCAGGGATGTTTTGATCCCACACACGAATGACTGCATCGTCATAAGGCTTGGGTTGACTTTGAGCAAACAAATGCTCAACAAGACTTTGAGCCACTTTCCTTCCTCTGAACTCTTGATCAACCATAAGATCGGCAATATAGAGCGTTTTCTCAGGGTTGAGTTCTTTGTGATTATCAAACGGAAAGTCGGGGTCATTCTTTAGCGACAAACAGAGAATAGCACCTATCAGCTTATCTTTATGTAAAGCCATAAATCCAAACCCTATCCGCATTATATCGTCCAACGATGCCTCAATGTCCTCTGGTGGGATATGCTGAGCATAGTGGCCCTCAGTAAACGAGAGCCTATATAATTCAATCAACTCATTTCTATACTTTGGATAGTTTACATCATCCAAGCCAAAAAAGATGATTGGTTGTATTATTTCTTGCATTGTGTTAGTTTATTTTATTCAACAAACAATCTGAAAGGATGTTCAGACTTTTCAGTTCAGTTGATAAACATTAATGCCTTCCACTTCGTTTTAATAAGTTAGTAATGACAAGTATCAGCAAGTAAAACATACCTTTGATAGAACACTATTGCAAACTCAATTAAACATCACCCATACAATCATGAAAACAAACTACATCCTCCTACTCATCACCCTATCATTCATTCTTTTTATGAGTTGCTCACAATCGCAAAGAAACAACTCCCAAAATGAAGACTTGCAAATAAATAAAACCGAAGATGCCATCTCCATCAGTATGGAAAGCATCATTGAAGAACCCATTGAAAACAGTGTTGCCGAAATCATAGAAAAGAAGGAAGTCCCTGTGCTTTGTTATCATCGCATTGAGGATGGAAGGAGCGATGTCTATTCAGTAAGCCCCGATCAGTTTGCTTCACATTTTAAGATATTGTC
>DATERO010000267.1:0-3409 GCA_035271465.1 Dysgonamonadaceae bacterium
GGCACAATTAACCGTTTCTTATGACAATAGCATTTTAAGCAATAAAGAGGTTGATGTTGTTCAATATGGGACACAAGATGTTTTGACCAATCGTATGTTTGATAGTAGGAAACAACCCATCAAAGTTATATTTTACCCTGAGCTTGGGGCAATTAAACAAATTATCCAATAATAACTTAAGTTATGAAGAGAAATAAAATTGTTTTTAGTGTTTTAATGCTTACTATGGGACTAAGTTTAATGTCATGTGTTTCAAACAAAACAAAAAACAATAAAATTGAGTTTGACAAATTGGAGATAAATGAAAAAGTGTTTCTTCTTCAAGAAAATGATACAACGCTTCCATACTCTGATGTAAAACTTGAATTTACTTTCCCTGTTAAATTCAACAACA
The DNA here is from genome assembly GCA_035271465.1 of Dysgonamonadaceae bacterium. GTDB lineage: Bacteria > Bacteroidota > Bacteroidia > Bacteroidales > Dysgonomonadaceae > UBA2632. The sequence continues at coordinate 395 of DATERO010000267.1, forward strand.
ATGAAGATTTAGAGCGATTGCAACAGATTTTTACGGGCACATTCTTTAATGATGAGTCTTATGATACATTATCTCCGAAAGATGCATTAAATGAGTACTTTAGCCATTATACTGCTGAGTACCAAACGCTAACCGGTCAGTATTATAAAGATAAAGAGAGCTTGGAGAGTGATCAAATGCCATCATGGTATTGGTATTATCATTATAAAACAAACGAAATTTTATTCCACGATAATAATATTGTAAGCTATTCAGTAGAACATTCAGATTATACAGGCGGAGCACACGGTTCTTTGAATGCATTGTATTATATAATTGACTTAAATAATCTGACAACAATAACAGAAGAAGATATTTTTAAACCAAACTATCACCACTTTCTAACATCCAAGATTATTGAGATGTTAATGAAAAAACATGATGTGGCGGAAGCAGACGAATTAATGGGTGAAGGTTTTTTTGATATAAACGAAATTGCACCAAACAATAACTTTTGGATTAATAATGAGGGTGTGCACTATGTGTATAATCAATATGAAATCGCCCCTTATTCAATGGGACCCATTGAGATTGCAATTCCATTTGAGGAAATTACGCCCATTATTATACCTGAAAGTATAGCAGGAGAATATATTAAATAGATTTTCAAACTCATTGTAAACTAAAATTGAGTTATTAATCAAAAATATTGGGTTGCTAATATTTTTGAATCAAACAAAACAAACACATAGTTGTTATTAGTGGGGCTTTAATGAGGCTAAATAGATAGTTTTATTATATAAAGCTTCTCATTTGTAAATATGAAAACATTATGCAAGAAACAGATCAAGACAAAATATTAGACGAATTAACAACATCTGATTATAAGTTTGGATTTTCTACAGACGTCCATACTGAGTTAATTGATAAAGGACTTAATGAAGATGTTGTGCGATTAATCTCTTCAAAAAAAGATGAACCTGAGTGGTTATTGGATTTTCGTTTAAAAGCTTATAGACATTGGTTGACAATGGAACAACCAGAATGGGCGCATTTAAATATTCCAGAGATAGATTTTCAAGAAATAATCTATTATGCAGATCCATCTAAAAAGAAAGATGGTCCAACAAGTCTCGATGAAATTGATCCTGAACTATTGAAAACATTCGAACGTTTAGGAATTCCACTTGATGAGCAAAAACAACTAACAGGTGTTGCTGTAGATGCAGTAATGGATAGTGTTTCGATAACAACTACTTTTAAAGATGTTTTGGCTGAGAAAGGAGTGATTTTCGGATCGTTTAGCGATGCAGTAAAACAACATCCAGATTTGGTGAAGAAATACTTGGGTACTGTAGTACCATATAAAGACAATTATTTTGCTGCACTTAATTCTGCTGTATTTAGTGATGGCTCGTTTGTTTATATTCCCAAAGGTGTAAGATGTCCAATGGAACTTTCTACCTATTTTAGAATAAATGCCGCCAACACTGGACAATTTGAGCGTACTTTAATCATTGCTGATGATGATTCATATGTAAGTTATCTCGAAGGTTGTACAGCTCCTATGCGTGAAGAAAATCAGTTGCATGCTGCAATTGTTGAAATTATTGCAATGGATGATGCTGAAGTGAAATACTCTACTGTTCAAAACTGGTATCCAGGAAGTAAAGATGGAGTTGGTGGGGTATTTAACTTTGTTACTAAAAGAGGAATATGTCAGGGTGTTAACTCTAAGATATCGTGGACACAAGTAGAAACAGGTTCTGCAATAACTTGGAAATATCCATCGTGTATTCTATTAGGAGATAATTCTGTTGGAGAATTCTATTCGGTAGCTGTAACAAATAACTGGCAGCAAGCTGATACAGGAACAAAAATGATCCACTTAGGTAAGAATACAAGAAGTAGAATTGTAAGTAAAGGTATATCTGCTGGAAACAGTCAAAATAGCTACAGAGGATTGGTTAAGGTTACAAAGAAAGCTGAAAATGCTCGAAATCACTCCCAGTGTGATAGCTTGCTACTAACTGACCATTGTGCAGCACATACATTCCCATACACCGATATTCAAAACCCTTCTGCTGTGTTGGAACATGAGGCTACTACATCTAAAATCAGTGAAGACCAAATATTCTATTGTAACCAGCGTGGACTAGGACCTGAAGAAGCTGTAGGGCTAATCGTAAATGGTTATGTAAAAGAAGTGGTAAATAAACTTCCAATGGAATTTGCAGTTGAAGCGCAAAAGTTACTTCAAATAAGTTTAGAGGGTAGTGTTGGGTAAATATAAGTCTATAGAAAAATAATTAGCATCCAAATTACTGCTAAAACAACAAAATCGATCACTCGCCAGAGTAATCGATTTTATTATTTTATAGATATACTTAATAATCTGGGAGGTTGATAATTCCATTTTTCACCAATCAATGGGTTTTTTATTGTGCTGAATCAAATATTCATTTGTTTTACTAAAATGTCGATTCCCAAAAAAACCTCTATGTGCAGATAATGGCGAAGGATGTACAGATTTTAATACCTGATGTTTGTTCGTATCGATGTTAACACCTTTGCGCTGCGCAAAGTTTCCCCACAAGATAAAAACAATATTCTTGCAATCTGCTGATAGCTTATCAATTACAACATCAGTAAATTGCTCCCATCCTCTGTTATGATGTGATCCAGGGCTATTTGCTCTAACTGTCAGTGTTGTATTCAAAAGCAACACACCTTGTTCACTCCAATGCTTTAAATTTCCAGTTTTAGGGATTGGTTTCCCCAAGTCATTGTTAATTTCCTTGTAGATATTGACTAATGAAGGAGGAATTCTCACGCCATCATTAACTGAGAAGCATAAACCATTTGCTTGTCCAGGATTGTGATATGGATCTTGTCCAATGATAACGACTTTTACTTCATGAAAAGGACATTTGTCAAAAGTGGGTATTTCGGTCTCATAGTGCCACTCTTTTCGGTCAAACCGTGCCACTATAATTCATAGTTTTTTTACCTCTTTGAAAGATCATTGACAAAGTT
>DATERO010000268.1:0-7113 GCA_035271465.1 Dysgonamonadaceae bacterium
ATCTAATTTGATATCACCCGTTTGATTGACAAAATCAGCACGTAATGTGTCATTTCGTTGGTAAGAACCGGGACCGAGTGTACGTGTGCTCCAGCCTCTTACACTATTAGCTCCTCCAGCAAAATACCTTTTTTCGAAAGGAAGAACAATTGAATTTCCATATGGCACTGCAACTCCCAATCCCAAATGCATAGCAAAAGTATTTTTATCATCAAATGGAATAGTGCGAGAAAAGTCAAAATCGGTTTTCACATATTCCGCATAGGGTATTCCAAAAATCTCTTCATATCCTTTCTCCTTATTATTTTTACTGCCCCCCAAAGTTGTAATCATGCGTGGAACAAGACCTGCTAAGTCTATCCCTGCACGTATTCTGTAAGGATACTTGGCGAATCGTCTTGTACCTGAATTTGTGTAAGAAATACTGTAAGCAGTGCGTGCAATGAATTGATCTTCATAACTTTTACGTAATATGGGATTACTTTCGTCGCTTAAATATTGTTTTGTGAAAAACTCAGATTTCCAAGGCATTCGCACATAGTTTATATCTAATGGTTCAACAGTATTGGTTAGTCGCCAATCCATACGTGACCATTGAAACTTAGATGATAGATTGAAGAATTGACGAAGATACTCCGGTCGTTTTTGAAAATTCACACCCACTGAAAACTCTGTAGATGCAGAGGCCTGCTCCTTTAATCTTTTTAAGACCCAAGGTAAAACAAGTTGTGGAATAGACAAAAAGACTTCTGCTCCATATTCATAATAACTCTGATCAATCAAGTTTATAGAGTCAGATAGCCCCCCTGAAGAAATAAATTCATATGCACCGTTTAAACTGAGTCGCAACCTTTCTGCTCCTTTAAAAACATTGCGATGTTCGTATGTAATATTTGCGGCTACACCTAAATCACCTGCAGAATTAGTTCCATCTACTCCGAACTGCATCCAATGAAGATTGCCTGGTGCAATAGATATACGGGTATCAAGAAAATTTGTGTCATTTCGAAGAGTTGGAATTAAATTAATGTTTGTTTGACTAACAGGGCCCAAACCATTAAGTGAGGTATATGTTCTATCAACTAATCGATCTGCGTACATTCTATTTTTGCGCAAAAAAGTATTATAATAAATAGCACGTGGTCGCAAAAACTCATTCTTATCTTGTATAATAGTTAAGTTCCTATACTGAAGTGTGTCAAATGCGTGATGAGATGTGCTGTCATTCAGTTTCGCAATGTCAATTCCGTTAAGAACAGTCGAGTGACCAATATAATATTGAGTATGTTGAGTGCTATCAGTTGGATTTAGCAACTCTACTGTCAAATCAACCTGATTAACCCCAACAGTAGTGTCTGCTAAGAAACGAAAGTTATCTTTAGAAAAATTGTAATAACCATTGTTCCTCAATTCTCGAGCCATTTCAATTCGTCCCTCCTCAATAACTGATAAATCGAATACAGCATCTTCTTTTATGAAGTCTAATTTTTTCTGATCTACCAAGATTTTTCTAATAGTAGTATCTAATATCGTATCTTGAAAACTCATGAGACGATAAGGCGCATTACCCTCTACCTCGTATTTCACATCAACTTTTTTAGCATTGAATAGAAGAGACGTATCAACTTCTGCATTTAGATATCCACGATTGTTTAATTCAAGCTTAATTTGTTCAGCTGAAATAGATGTTAACCTATCACTATAAAGAACTGGTCGCTCACCATATTTACGAAACTGTCTATTGAGCCAAGTGGAATCATTAGGTGCAATGTTGTATAAATGAAGCCTATATTTTCCAATTAAAAAGATAGATGAATTTGGCTTTTGTCTCAAAAATGGTTCTAGCTCTGAAGCCTTAACAGACTTTGTGTCTGTATCTATTTTCACCTTATTCAGTAAATAACTCCCATCCGGCACACGTTTAGTTGCATCGCATGCGATAAGGGTTAATAGAGTAAGCAGGAAGATAATATACTTCTTCATCCTTTGCTGTTTCAAGATTCTAATAATATATAATTAAGAAACCACTCACATACCAACTGATTCAGTAAAAGTATGTATTATTAATGGAGAAATACAAAACTAGTAATTTTCATTGAATTGTAAGTTAAAAAGAGCCTGATGTTACTTAAAGATAGAAATTAAATTATCTTTTTATTACGCTCAAGAACTTAAATTTAAAGGAACTTATTAAACAAATCACCTATTTAAGATATTCGCTTCTTTAATAAATCGCTTACTTTTTTCCATATCATCTTTAGTAACCAAGCTAACGCCAACGTAAAGTATCAATGAAATGATTATTCCTACTATAGCTTGTTTTGCAGATGCAATCTCCCACAATACGGGCAGATTAAAGCCTAGAGCTGCAAAAAGATTATATGTCGAAAACAACAACCCAAATAACATGGATATGATTGCAGCAGCTGATGTACCCTTATTCCATAAAAACCCTATCACTAAAGGTGCAAAAGCTCCAGTGGTTAGAAAGTCCGATCCTATCCATGCAATAGTTAAAACAGACCTAATGTTTAGTGCAATCAACAATGCAATAGTAGCTATAATAAAAGTTGAAAGTCTTCCTACTATCACATCCTGATTGGGTGATGATTTTGGATACAAGTATTTTTTATAAATATCAACAGTTAGCGAAAGTGCTCCTGTATTGATAAGCGAATCTAACGTTGACATAATGGCCGAACAGAGTCCCACAAAAAGAAGTGAACTAATAATTGGATTGGGAACATTGGAGATTAAATTGGGCACAATTCCTTCTTCTGGCACGGCATCATAAAATACTGAAGCAAACATCCCTGTGTAAATAACCATAAAGTAAAGTGGAATAAACGCAAAAAAACTAATTAACATCATTCTTCTTGCATCTATTGCTCTCTTTGCTGCCGAAATGCGTTGCCATACATTAGCTTGAATCATCCACGAAGTGCCAAACGTAATTACAAACGCTAAGTGATCGGAGACATTCGTAAAGAAAGATGTATAGCCTATCTTACCATCAAATAGGGCTGTTGTTTTTACAGCTTCAATTCCGCCAGAGAATTTATAAGAAATGAAAAACAAAAACACACCTGTGAAAAGAAAAAACAGGAATTGTAACAAGTCTGTCAGAACCACGCCCTTAAATCCACCAAACATTGAATATGCTAATACAATAAGAGTTCCCAAAATAGCGCCATTCTCATAACTCATTTCGAAAAATGAATAAAAAAATCTGCCAATTACAATTATCTGCACTGCAGAATTGAGCACCATAAAGATGACAATGAAGATGGTAAGTAATAAAGAAACAGTGCCATTGTACCTCTTATTCATTAGCTGAGGTTGGGAAATAGTTGATACATTTCTAATACCTTTAGCAAACAAGAACATAAGTCCAGTAGCAATTAAAACAGGAACACCATAAATCCAAAATGAACTTAATCCTGTTCGATATGCTTGATCAACGAGATCGATGGCAGAACCACCACCCCACCATGAAGCTATAAATGTAACTGCTAATAACCAAGGGGGTAATTTGCGAGAGGCTAAAAAATAATCTTCACTATTTGTGCTCTTACGATTCCATATTCCAATGGCCATTAATCCGAAAATGTAAAGGCAAAGGAATAAAATTGTAATGGGTATATTTTGCATATTATTAAAACCTTGTGTTTCATAAAAATATTATAAACCCAAGCACCAGTTTATGTTCATTTTAATAGGTCTTTTTCAATCAAAGATGAATTGGCATTATTGGAAGATCTAACATCTGCACCCCACATAAGTTTATTGCGCAGTGTTTCAAAAAAAGTATGCCCACACCGTTTAACTACTGGTTGTGTATGCTCTGCCCTGCTTATCTCAAGCAAGGTGTCAACGTTTAAAGTTTGAGACTCTCCGTCCAACGAAACAAGATAGTTGGAGCTCCTACTTTCAATTTTGAGGTTGATTTTGCTTTTACTATCAACAACCAAAGGTCTTGAGTTCAAACTGTGTGGAGCAATAGCAGTAAGAATAATATTAGGTGCGGTGGGCACCATGATAGGCCCACCAATACTTAGTGAATATGCAGTAGAACCGGTGGGAGTTGAAACTACCAGTCCGTCAGCTTGGTAAGAAGTTAAGTACTCATCATCAATAAATGCATGGATGGTTAGCATTGATGAAGTGTCTTGCTTTAGAACAGCTACTTCATTTAATGAATAGCTTACAAAGTCTTTATCAGAATCGTTACTGTGGGATGTTGTTTTAAGCAACATGCGCTTTTCAATGCGATAATCTCTCTGAAATATTTCGTCAAGTGTTTCATCTAAATCCTCAAATTTAATATCAGCTAAAAAACCAAGTCTGCCTGTATTTATACCTAATATAGGTATGTTATATTGTGCTATATAATTAGAAGTTCTGAGAAAAGTACCATCACCCCCTATACTGAAGGCCAAATCAACATCTGGAAACTCATTTTCAAAAACTGTTACAAATGACTCCAACTTATCTCTTAATGTTGATGATAAAGTATCGTAAAAGTAGCTTGGTAAATAAAGATCAATTGCATGAGTTCTTATTTTTTGGGAGATTGCATAAAATTGACTTTCATACGTATCGGACTTGTCATTATAGAGATTACCAAACAATACAATTTTCATAACACATTAGATAAAGATATAAACAAACCACTAATCAAAGAGAACACTTAATGCAATAAGTAAATAAAAGGATATTTAGAAAAAGATCTTTTAAGTATAATGAAAATTACATATCTAAATAATGCAATAATTCCTTCAAACGATCATCATGGGTATCATTTATTTCACCTTCTTTCATAAAATGATAAACTACATTATAGTTGAATCTTTCAAAGCTGCGCAAGATAGGTGATAAGTCACTCACATCGACTTTTAGTGAAACCAACAAGCTTAAACCATCATTGTTAGGAATAACTTCTAAGCGTGTAATTCGTGCATTGTTATCCTCTACCAATTTAGCAATCTCAGTAAGTGTATAATCCTTAAGAGCAACGTCCAAGATAATTAGTGAGCTTTCATTCTCGTTTAACTCCATAAATTGCTCAGAAGTAATTGAAGAAGTGAAACTCTTTACTTGTTTCTTTATAAACTCTTTTGAATGCATATTTTTTTCCAATTGTTATCGCTCTGATGATTACTATATACAAAGATGTAAAAAAAATCATTCACTAAGAATAATAAAAGCACTATTTATTTTCTACTGCTTTTCAAATTGCATGAAAAATTGAGTATCTTTGCATTTAAATTTAACAATAGCACATTGTGCATTTACATTCATTATGACCAAATTAAGCGTAAATATAAATAAGATTGCAACACTAAGGAATGCACGTGGAGAAAACTTGCCAGATGTAATGAAAGTTGCTGAGGATTGTCAACGTTTTGGAGCAGACGGTATTACCGTGCATCCCAGACCTGACGAGAGACACATCACTAAAAAAGATGTTTTCGATTTGCAGTCAAAGATTACAACAGAGTTCAATATTGAAGGATACCCCTCTCCAGAGTTTCTTGCAATGGTAAAAAGAGTAAAACCCAATCAAGTTACTTTTGTACCTGATGCACCTAATAATCTAACATCGAATGCAGGGTGGGATACTGTTACACACGAACTTTTCTTATCTGAAATTGTTTCAGACATGCAAGCTTCGGGAATAAGAACGTCTCTTTTCATTGAGACCGACTTAGAAAAGATTAAAGCTGCATCAAAAATTGGAACGGATAGGATTGAATTATTTACAGGACCTTATGCCAAAGCATATGCCGAAAACAAAGAAGAAGCTATAGCACCTTTTTTAAAAGCTGCACAATTGGCTAAGAACTTAGGCCTTGGAATAAATGCTGGACACGATTTAAATTTAGATAATCTAAACTATCTAATTACTACAATTCCATGGATTAAAGAAGTATCCATAGGGCATGCTCTTATATCAGATGCACTATACATGGGGTTGGAGAAAACAATAAAAGCTTATAAGAATTGTTTAATAGCCTTATAGGTCTAAGTTCAAACAAATTAGTTTTTTATCTTTACCTATATATATATATATATTAAAAGATAATAGTCACGTATATATAAATGCAACCATCAACTTATGACATTATTACAAGTACCTACTGCCGCATTAGACTCATTGCAAAATGTAAGCAATGTTGTTGAAACATCCGCCGCAACTATGAATGCTTTTGACCTGGCTCTTAAAGGAGGATGGTTAATGGCTATTTTATTAATCTTACTTTTTCTTTCAATATATGTTTTAATCGAAAGAACATTAGTAATAAGAAAAGCTCGAGAAGAAGACGCTACTTTTATGAACAGGATTAAAGATTACATCCATGAAGGTAAAGTTGACGCAGCTTTAGGTCTGTGCCGCAAAACAGACACTCCGGCAGCCCGGATGGTTGAAAAAGGAATTAGTCGATTAGGACGACCAATGACAGATGTTACTAGTGCAATAGAAAATGTTGGAAACATTGAAATTGGCAAACTTGAAAAGGGACTTCCTATTTTAGCTACTACAGCAGCAGGTGCACCAATGATTGGTTTCTTGGGCACTGTAACTGGAATGGTTAAAGCTTTCATGAGTATGGCAAGTGAGGGTGCAAATGTAGATGTTACTACTCTTTCTACCGGTATTTATGAAGCGCTTGTTACTACAGTTGGGGGTCTTGTAGTTGGTATTATAGCAATGTTTGCGTATAACTATCTTACCACACTTATCAAAGGTGTAATAAATACAATGGAAATGCGTATCATGGAATTTATGGATATCTTAAACGAACCTGCAGCTTAATTCAATTATATGGCACTTAAACAAAAACATACAATAGAGTCAGGATTTAGCATGGCGTCTATGACAGATGTTATTTTCCTGTTATTGATATTTTTTATGATTACTTCTACAATTGTAGTGCCGAACGCAATAAAAGTCTTATTGCCGCAAGCACAACAACAGGCTCAAGCTAAACCACTAACCCGCGTTACAATTGACGCAGACATGCGCTATTATGTAGCATCAGGCGGTGATATGGAACGAGAAGTACCTTTTGAAGCAATCACTCCATTTCTACAATCTTCATATAGCGAAGA
>DATERO010000269.1:0-2292 GCA_035271465.1 Dysgonamonadaceae bacterium
AATCAATATACCCGCTTCGGCACCCTTGCCAATACCCACCATAATGGCTGTGGGTGTAGCCAAGCCCAATGCACAAGGACAGGCAATTACCAATACGGTAACCATTGCCAATAAACCGTGAGCAAGGTTTTCATCGCCACCCAATATCATCCAAAGTATGAAGCTTAAAATGGCAATGGCCATCACTACAGGTACAAATATCCCTGCTATTTTGTCCACCAAGTTCTGCACTGGTGCTTTGCTACCTTGTGCCTGTTCAACCGTTTTGATGATATGAGCCAACAAAGTATCTTTGCCCACTTTGTTTGCTTTGAATCGGAAACTTCCTTTTTGATTGATTGTCCCTGCAAATACTTCTGAATCGAGCGTTTTTTCAACAGCAATGGGCTCTCCGCTAATCATACTCTCGTCAATAAATGACGATCCTTGCGTTACCACACCATCCACTGCAATTCTATCACCGGGTTTCACCAAAATGATATCGTCCACCTGAACCTCTGAGATCGGCACATCGGTGGGCACATCGTCTTTGAAAACAGTAACCGTGTCGGGTTGCAATCCCATCAGTTTCTTAATGGCGGTTGAAGTGTTGCCTTTGGCACGCTCTTCCATCATTTTGCCCAGCAAAATGAATGCAATGATAACACCCGAGGCTTCAAAATAGACATGGGCTTCCAATCCTTTGCTTTCCCACACTTCGGGGAAGAAGATATTGAACACACTGAAGAGATAAGCAATCCCTGTACTCAATGCCACCAATGTATCCATATTGGCAGAAAAGCGTTTTGCTTGTTTCCATGCACCAACAAAAAATCGTTGTCCGAAGATGAACAGTATTGGTGTAGCCAATGCCCACATAATGTAATCGGCATAAGGCATGTTCATAAACACCATGCCTATAAGCATTAGTGGTACTGCCAAAGCCACTGCACTAATGGTGTCACGCTTTAGCTTCTTATATCTTTCTTGTTGCAATTGCTCCAAGTTTTCGCGAGATGACTCTTTCTCGTCTATCAACAGATCGAAACCAACCTCTTGCAACGCAGATTTCATACCGGTGAGGCTTGAAAGCTCTGGGATATACTCTATCATGGCGTTGCCATTGGCAAAGTTAACTGAGGCATTTAAAACACCTGGCACGAATGACAATACATTTTGCGAACTTGATGCACAAGCAGCGCAAGTCATGTTTGTTACAGGAAAAGATTGCTTAACCGATTGAATCTCACCTTCCTGTTTGCGCAATTGAGAAACAACTTCTTGAATCACTTCTGCCGTGTCATCTTCATACTTCTCTTTGATGGTGAGTAGCAACTCACTGTTGTCACTACTGAAACTTGCATCGGCAAGTTCAGTTATAGTTTTCAGAGAAGCAAGAAAATCAACTGCTGAAGCGGGAGGTTTTCTCAACTGAATTGTTTGTATATTATTTTTCATAATTATCTAATTAGTTAGCCATGAATATAATCTAAACATGTTACGTACAAAGTTAGTTTAAAAAAATAGATTGTCAACTGTTACATTATTTGTAAAAAGTATTATTTTATTGTACTTTTGATTACTTACATTTCTATAACATTACCAGCACATTATATGCAATATCTAAAAACTATTGTAGCCCTATTATTACTCACATTTTCGCTACAAAACTCCTTCTCACAGAAAAAGCAACTGGACCACTCCGTGTATGACGATTGGAAGAGCTTGTCGAATGTTTCCGTTGACAACAATGGACGATATGCAGTTACTATTATCAGACCTCAAGAAGGTGATAGTAAGTTGTTTATTCAAGATTTGAAAAAGAATAAAACATTTGAGCACAACAGAGTTTCAAACTATTCACTCTCTCCCGACGGGAAATACACCGTAGCTCTTTTGAAAGCTCCATTTGCAGATACACGCCAAGCCAAGATTGACAAGAAGAAACCTGAAGAGATGCCAAAAGATTCGCTTTTGATTGTCGATAATGAGACATTCGCTTATCACGTTTTACCCAATGTGAAGTCTTATAAAATATCGACCGAGTTGGGCAACTATGTGGCATATAAAACTACGCTGCAGAAGGACACAACCTCTTTACCGAAAGACACAACAAATGTCACCCCAAACGACACTGTAGCAAACAACACAAAAAAGAAAGATAAAGACAAGGACAAAGAACTGCTTGTATTGCATAATCTTAAAACACAGCAACAAGATACTTTGCGCAACGCAACGGACTTTGTTTTCAATAAATATGGGAATGCTTTTGCTACTATCATTGCACCAGATAAGAAAGACTCGACCGACACT
>DATERO010000270.1:0-17843 GCA_035271465.1 Dysgonamonadaceae bacterium
ACAAAAGTACTGCACTCCATATCTCAACGCAAGAGCCGAATAAAATCTCATAATACATATACTTCTCTTATCGCCAGCTCCCTTACTATTGGTTTTGGTGGCTCTGTGGGTGCTGAAGCTCCTATTGTTCTCACTGGCTCGGCTATTGGATCTAATTTAGGGCGTATATTCAAACTGGAGCATCGTAACATTATGCTTTTAGTGGGATGTGGCGCTGCAGGAGCAGTTGCAGGAATTTTCAAAGCACCAATTGCTGGTGTTGTGTTTGTTATTGAGGTTCTTTTATTAGACCTTACAATGTCTTCGATTCTTCCTCTTTTGGTAACCTCAGTTACTGCAACTACAATTTCGTATATGCTAACAGGTACAAACGCAATGTTTGCATTCTCCCAAGTTGAAGGGTTTACGTTTGACAGAATTCCTCATGTTATTTTGCTTGGAATTGCTTGTGGCTTTGTTTCATTATACTTCACACGAAGTATGAACTGGATTGAAGGCATCTTTGGTAAACTCACCTATTGGAAAAAATTCATGCTGGGAGGGGTCATGCTGAGTGTACTTATTTTCTTATTACCACCATTATATGGTGAAGGATATGATACCATTGAAACATTGTTGGCAGGAGGAGATTCATACAAGAACTTAATGGACGATAGTTTTTTCTATTTCCTTAAAAGCAATTGGAGTATTGTTATTTTTGGTATATTAATTGTTCTAACAAAAGTGTTTGCTTCTAGTGCTACTAACGGAGCTGGAGGAACTGGAGGTATTTTTGCTCCCACCCTCTTTTTAGGCTGTGTTGTAGGCTTCTTGTTTTCATATTCTCACAATTCACTTGGATTCCCTCTTCTATTACCACAAGAAAATTTCTCTCTCTTTGGCATGGCAGGAGTGATGGCAGGAGTTATGCATGCACCACTTACAGGCACATTTTTAATTGCAGAATTAACTGGAGGTTACGACCTATTTCTTCCACTTATGATGGTATCCATTAGCTCGTATGCAACAATAATTCTTTTTGAGAAACACAATATATACTCTATGCGTTTAGCCAAAAAAGGAGAATTGATTACACATCATAAAGACAAAGCAGTACTAACATTTCTTGATTTAGAAAATTTGTTAGAAACAGATTTAGAAATTGTAAAGCCAGATATGTATCTTGGTGAAATGGTAAAAGTAATTTCGAGTTGCAAGCGAAATATTTTCCCCGTTGTTAACGACGATGGTGTTTTGATGGGACTGGTTCTTCTTAATGATATTCGAAACATTATTTTTAGACCAGAGCTATACGAACGTTTTAAAGTCTCAAAGTTTATGGTAGGCGCACCAGCAGAAATAAATATCAATATGACTATGGAGCAAATAATGGATATATTTGAAAATACTAAAGCATGGAATTTACCTGTTATCGATGATGAAGGTAAGTATAAAGGTATTATGTCTCAATCTTCCATTTTCAATGCATACAGAGATGTTTTAGTTGAGCACTACTCTGAGGAGTAAAATTACGATAACCAACATGAAAAAAAAAGATTTTAGAATTGTTTTTATGGGAACGCCCGAGTTTGCAGTAGCAACATTAAGGTCCTTAATAGAAAACAAATACAATGTAGTAGGAGTAGTAACAATGCCCGACAAACCAGCAGGGCGTGGTCACAAGATACAAGAATCAGATGTAAAAAAATATGCAGTATCGCAAAACTTGCAGGTGCTGCAACCTGAAAAACTGAGAGATATTGAATTCATAGATGCATTGAAATCCTTAAATGCAGACTTGAACATTGTTGTTGCTTTTCGCATGCTTCCAGAAGTTGTTTGGGATATGCCAAAACATGGAACATACAATCTGCATGCTTCACTATTGCCTCAATATAGAGGTGCTGCTCCCATCAACTGGGCAATTATAAATGGCGAAAAAGAAACAGGAGTAACCACATTTAAACTGGTACACGAAATTGATACAGGGAAAATTGCTCATCAAATCAGAGTTGAAATAAGAGAAAGAGATAATGCAGGGATAATTCATGATAAGCTCATGAACATGGGTGCTAAATTAGTTTTGAAAACTATAAACGCAATAATTGATGAATCCATTGATCTCCAAGAACAACCAAATGATATAACCTCTTTAAAACAAGCACCTAAAATATTTAAAGAAACTTGCAAAATTAACTGGCAACTGACTGCTCAAGAAATAGATAACTTCATTAGAGGATTATCACCCTACCCTGCTGCTTACACAATACTGGAACGCGAAGATAGTAATCTAAATATAAAAATATTTGATGCCTTACCTATTGTAGAAAAACACAGTTATCCAATTGGCACCATCATACAACCAGAATCCTCGTATATGGATGTTGCTGTTACTGATGGTTTCATACGTATATTAGAGCTTCAAGTTCAAGGAAGAAAGCGCATGGAAACATCTGCATTTTTGAATGGATTCACATTAAAACCAATAGACTTATTCAAATAGTTTTCTACCACTTAAAGTTTAACCCAAAGCTTACAACCTCACTTACTTGTAAATACCCATAATCATCATCTTTGGGTACTCCATCATCATATCTCAAATGAAGATAAATACGAGTTGAGAAGAATCTGCTTAGTGCCATGTTCAATGTATTTTCCATTTCAGTCTCTACCTTACTATAATTTGTGAAATACTTCATACGCACATTCCAACTAATGTATTTGGTGAAATCATATGTTAACGCTGACGTAATTGTAGAACCCTTATCGAATATAGATGTTTTCCCTTCAGGAATTCCAAATCGTTTTGATTCAACTTCATCATTCCCAACATATTTATAATTGATAGACAAAGGTGAAATATCAACTGATAGACGTACCCTTCGGTTTCTCACAGTCTCTGACTTCTTATCCAATATGTATTTCATACCTATACCAGCATTAACATATAATGGAGCTAAAAAAGCAGAACGCAATTCATCTTTATTAGGAATATGACTAGTAAACATTTGGGTCTTTACCTCTAAGTTTGTAGAATAAGACCACGTCTTCTTAAAAGCATCTATGCCAAAATCGCCATAATAACGTAACAAGTCATCACCAATCCTGTAGTTTCTCATACTATCATCGGGAGCATTGTAAACAGATAAACGCCACTCAAACATATTATTAAACTTAACTTTGTTTTTTGAGTAGTTTACATTGAACTTATTATAACTGTTTATATTTAAATTACTTGTCCCTCCTTTATGCCAATTTGGAGAAAAGTAATTTTGAGAAAGCTGGAAAGAATGTTCTCCAGATTTCACCCAATATACACGTCCAATTTTCACACCTTCTATTTCAGGTTTCTCTAATGAGAAGCTTGTTTCAGAAGTTAGTAATTCTTTAAACGGATTGAATTTTTCTCTAACCTCAACATCACTTGCTGTTTGCCTTGCACTACTTAATGATGATGCTGAAAACTTTATTGAAGTGGGGTTATTTAAATAATAGTTTCTCCTTACCTTGTCGATAAATGATCTTTTTTCAATAAGTGTTTTAAATGTATTATCTGAAGGTATAAGAACGCCCTCAAAATTATCTTTATTCTCTGGAGATACAAATACTGAATCTGGAGATTCTATTCTACCACTAAAGACAATAGGCAAAAAGAGAGGATTATAAAACATTGTATCGCGAAAATTCAATCTCGGTAGAAAAGGATCGTATGAGTCTTCAATTTGTGGAGGAAGTTCTATTATACCTTCCTTATTTCGCGAGTAATTAGAATCAAGTGATGTTTTGATTATAGGAGGTGTAAAAACTGAACCTCTAACAATAGGTATAACAGCAGAATCTTTTCCAACTGTGTCAGGGAGGGTGACAGGGTTTGTATCAATCGGAGTTATTATCGTATCTTTAGAAGATACTACAAGCGTATCTAATGCAGTATTAATCGTGTCTGTCAAATATACTCCTGTATTTTGAGGCAGCTCAGACGCACTATCGACTCGATCTAATGTAGTATCTGTGGTTGGTACATTATCATTCCCTTTTGAGTTTTGAGTTATATTATGTATATTTCTTAATTGCACCTCAATATCAGTTATTTCATTAAACATACCTATGGTGTCATGCTTATGAATACCGGATGCTGATAAATGGAAATGTACTGATAAAAAAACCAGAACAAGCAATTGTGTAAACTGTTTCATATTCACATACTTTGTTGAAAGACAAAAATTAAGAGAAATATTTAGAGTTGCAAAGTTATAAAAATAATCATATTAATAGCTTATAGATTGCAAAACGCACTTTTATAAATAACGTTCAACATTAGAGTCAATATATTAGTATGATACATGTGGAATGCGTATTTTTGCAACTATAAAAAGAGCAACTATTAACTTCACTTTAAAAAGTGAAGTTTAAACATTAATTAAACGCTTATAGTCCTAAACTGTTCATAGAAGCAGATTATAGTAATTTTTAATCAACGTGTATCCAAATAAATAAGAATACTAAATGTAAAAAAACAAATACATTGTTTATGCGTTAATACAGTAATATATTTTAATATAGCATATATTATAAATGTAAACAATCTCCTAATATTTTTAATTATGAAAAAATTTAAGCACACTATTCTCATTGCAATTCTTGGGGTTTTCACATTGTCAAGCTGCGGATACAATACGATGGTAAATAAACAAGAAAGTGTTACTGCCCAATGGGGTCAAGTACAGAACGCTTATCAACGTCGCGCAGATTTAATTCCTAATCTTGTCTCCACTGTTAAAGGGTATGCATCTCACGAGCAAGAAACATTTACTGCTGTAGTAGAAGCAAGAGCCAAAGCAACACAGACAAACGTAAACCCTGAAGAGTTGACTGAAGAAGGAATACAACAATTCCAACAGGCTCAAGGACAATTAAGCACAGCATTGGGTAAATTGTTAATGATACGAGAGAATTACCCTGAACTAAAAGCAAATCAAAACTTCCTTGCATTGCAAGACGAGCTTGCAGGAACTGAAAACAGAATTGCAGTTGAAAGAAATAGATTTAATGAAAACGCCCGTGACTATAATCAATATATACGTAAGTTTCCACACGTAATTTATGCTGGATGGTTTGGATTTAAGAAAAAAGGTTACTTTGAGGCAGACGCAGCTTCGCAGACTGCACCAGCAGTAGAGTTTTAATTATATGTTATTGCATTATAAATCCACCTGGAATAAATGAAACAAATAGAGCAAAATAAAATTGCTGAGGCAATCCGTAACGCTGAGCTTTTAACCTCTGGAGAAATCAGAGTTTATGTAGCTAAGCACTGTAAACAAACAGCGATAGAGAAAGCCTCTTTCATTTTCCAAGATTTAAAAATGCATGAAACAAAATTAAGAAACGCAGTTCTCATTTTCATTTGCCCTATTGATAGAAAAGCGGCTATCGTAGGTGATAGTGGAATTAATAGTGTAATTGAGAGTAACTTTTGGGACAACACATTGACTGAATTAATTGCTTATTGTTCTAAAGATTTAATTACAGAGGGAATTTGCATAGCTGTGGAAAAAGTAGGCGATTTAATTAAAAAAATATATCCCTATCAAGAAGGAGATATAAACGAACTCGACAATGAAATTATTTTGGAAGATTAGCCAACAACTTATATTTTCTTTATTTTTACTTCAAAGTGTGGTTGCACAAGACATTCCAGCCCCTATGTCGCCTCCAAGGCTAGTAAATGACTTTGCAAATATTTTTTCTGAAACAGAAAAACAAGCATTGGAAAGCAAACTGCTTACCTATAACGATACTACTTCTACTCAAATATATGTAGTTACTGTTAATGATTTAAATGGTTATGCCGTTTCCGATTATTCTTTTCGATTGGGTGAGAAATGGGAAATAGGACAGAAAAGCAAAGACAATGGTGCTGTTATACTCATTAAACCAAAAGTAGGCAATAGTCGTGGAGAAGCATTCATTGCAGTTGGCTATGGATTAGAAGCACGGATAAATGATGCATATGCTGGGAGGATCGTTCGTGACCGAATGATTCCATATTTTAAGAATGACGATTACTTTAGTGGTGTCAATGCAGCTATTGACACAATGATAAAAAGACTTTCTGGTGAATTTGACCCAGATATGAAAGAGGCAGACGAAGGACCATCCCCTTTTACAATTATCATATTTGTGTTTTTCTTTATCACCTTCATTACCCTTATTACTAAAAAAGGAGACGGTGGAGATCAAAACATTGGTGGCGATGGCTCAAATCAAGGCAGAAGAGGTCCTGTTTTCTTTCCTCCCATTTTGGGTGGTGGTAGAAGCGGAGGATTTGGTGGTGGAGGATTTGGCGGCGGAGGCTTCGGTGGAGGCGGAGGTGGTCGATTTGGCGGTGGTGGAGCTGGAGGTAGCTGGTAATAGACAATTGGAATCAAAAAAAACACAATCTTATTAATTTGACAGACTTAATTACAATAATAGGACCCACAGCAAGTGGCAAGACTCCTTTTGCTACAGCCTTAGCAAGTAGAGTTGATGGTGAAATCATAAGTGGCGATTCTAGACAGGTTTATCGCCACATGGACATTGGTACTGGGAAAGATCTAAAAGACTATACTTTAGGAAATAAACAGATAAAACATCATCTTATTGACATACGTGAACCCGGAGATAAATATACCCTTTACGATTTTCAAGCAGATTTTCATAAAGCTTATCAAGATATTAGAGGACGTAACAAAAAACCTATTCTCTGTGGAGGAACTGGACTTTATATCGAGTCCGTTTTAAAAGGATATCAGCTGATGGATGTTCCTAAAAATGAGCAATTGCGAGAGTCATTACAGAATAAATCACTAGACGAATTAAGTGCTATTCTATCTAAATACAAAAAGCTTCACAACACAACAGACTTAGATACAAAACAAAGAGTTATAAGAGCTATTGAGATAGCACATGCACAACAACAACCTGTCAATAATAACGATCAATTCTCTCATGACAAAGAATATGAGCCAATAGACTCTATAATTATTGGACTCTCCATTGATAGAGAATATAGACGTAAGAAGATATCAACAAGATTAAAATCTAGAATTGAAGACGGAATGGTAGATGAGATCAAAGGGTTACTTTCTCGTGGAGTGTCAGCAGAAGATCTTATTTATTATGGTTTAGAATATAAGTTTGTTACCCTTTACGCCATTGGCAAGTTAACACATCAAGAAATGCTTTCTCAATTGGAAATTGCAATACATCAATTTGCTAAAAGACAAATGACTTGGTTTAGAGGAATGGAACGACGTGGCTTAAAAATTAATTGGATAGACGCTCTCTTACCCATGGAGGAGAAGATTGAAAAAGCAATGTTACTCCTATCAAAAAAATGACAATCTATTTGTTTATAAATCCCTATTTGTTTTATTTGTATATTTACACGCTTAATTATTTCTCTCTTATATACACAACATTATGATTAAAAGTAACTTCCCGATAAACAAGTTCAATTCAATTGAAACTCCATTTTATTACTATGATATAAATCTATTCAAACAAACATTGGAAACTATACAGAATGAAATAAATGATAAACCATTTAATGTACACTATGCGCTAAAAGCAAATACAAATGAGAGACTACTACAAGAAATATCAAAACAAGGCTTTGGAGCAGATTGTGTAAGTGGTAATGAAATTATTAAAGCTATTGAAAATGGATTCGATCCGAAGAAAGTTGTATTTGCAGGCGTTGGCAAAACTGACAAGGAAATTGAGATAGCTTTGGAGCATGACATATTTTCATTTAATGTGGAGTCCATTCCAGAAATGGAAGCAATTAACTCGCTTGCCAAAAAGAATAACAAGACAGCAAGAATTGCATTAAGGATAAATCCAAATGTTGATGCAAATACTCATAGCTACATAACTACTGGTTTAAACGAAAACAAGTTCGGATTGGAAGAAGAGAACCTTCCTCAAGTTTTAGACCTTTTGCCCTCATTGACTTCTTTAGAGCTTATTGGTCTTCATTTCCATATTGGTTCGCAAATAACTGATCTTACCTCTTTCGAAAATCTATGTAGCAAAATAAATGAACTGCAAGTCTATTTTGAATCGAAAAATCTGTGGATCGAACACATTAATGTAGGTGGAGGATTGGGCATTAATTATGAAAAACCTAATGAATATCCTATTGCAGATTTCGCAAATTATTTCAAGCTCTTCTCTTCCCATTTAAAGCTCAGAGATCAACAAACATTGCATTTTGAATTAGGTCGCTCCATAGCGGGTCAATGTGGTTCACTCATTTCGCGTGTAACTTATTTAAAAGAAGGCGTTAAAAAGAACTTTGTAATTATTGATGCCGGAATGACCGACCTAATTCGTCCAGCTTTATATCAAGCTT
Organism: Dysgonamonadaceae bacterium; assembly: GCA_035271465.1. Classification (GTDB taxonomy): domain Bacteria; phylum Bacteroidota; class Bacteroidia; order Bacteroidales; family Dysgonomonadaceae; genus UBA2632. The sequence continues at coordinate 8,381 of DATERO010000270.1, forward strand.
TTCATCAAATTGAAAATCTAACTTCGGACAAGGAAGTACACACATACGATATAGTGGGACCTATTTGTGAGTCGAGCGATATATTCGCAAAAGACTTTCATCTAAACAAAACCCAAAGAGGCGATATCCTTGCAATACGTTCAGCAGGCGCGTATGGCGAAGTAATGTCCTCTCAATATAATTGTCGCGATATTGCTAAATCTTATTTTTCGGATACTATTTAAATATGGACATGAACATTTTTCCAAACATTTATGATTTGTCACTACTTGAATGGATCATTATAGGACTTAGTATTTTGTTTTTTATCATTCAAGTTACATATTACTTATACATATTTCGACAGCCTTATAAGTATCTATCAAAAAAAGAAGACAAAGATGAGAAACAATTATCAAAAAATGAATCGCCAGGAATATCTATAATTATTACTGCAAAAAACGAGGCTGATAACCTGCTTGCCAATCTTACCTTGATTTTAGAACAAGATTATCCAAACTATCAAGTAGTAGTGGTAAATAACTCTTCAACTGACAACACAGATGATGTGTTAAACGAATTTCGAAATAGATATCCTTCGAAATTATATACTACATATATCCCAATTGGTTCTGAAACTGTCAATGATAAAAAACTTGCACTAACCGTTGGAATTAAAGCAGCCAAACATGAGATACTGCTATTTACAGAGGCAGATACTAAACCTTTAACTAATAAATGGGTCAATGAATATGCAAAAGAGTTTGCGAAAGGGAAAGATGTGGTATTGGGGGCATGTCAACTAAAAGTTGGTAAAGGTATATATAAAAAATTGATACAGTTCAGCAACCTTATGTTTGGAATAAAATATTTGGGTTTGGCATTAATAAAAAGACCATACATGGGAATTGAGAGAAACATGGCTTATAAGAAAAATCTATTTTTCGAAAATAAAGGATTCTCTTCCATTTTAAATATTGAGTATGGAGAGGACAATTTGTTTATTAATAAAATAGCCACTAGAAATAATACATCGGTGGTAATATCACCCGAAAGCATGGTGGAAAGTAATGCTATCAATCAACTTTCAACTTGGAGAACTATCAAAGGAAAATACCTGATAACGAAAAAGTATCTAAAAGGATCTGGAGACAAAGTTCTATCTTTTGAAATCGTTAGTCGATACATTTTTTATTTCTTATTTGTTTTAATGCTATCTATAGGCATACTACAACCATCAAAAGCTCTAATTTGGGTTGCTATTGTTTTATTTTTATTGCGATATATGCTTCAAGTAATTGTGGTAAACAAGAACAGCAAGTTATTTAACTCCGGTAAATACTTTCTCTCATTACCACTGTTTGACCTGCTTACTCCGATTATAAATCATCAGTTTATGAATCATGAAAAAAAACGTAATAGAAGATTATAATCCGACAATTTGTCAGTCATTATTGTAATACACAATTGACACTATCCAATAGGTGGTTAAGACGGGTTAATCAGGACATCTGTGAGTTAAAGTTTCCTGAAATTGGAGTGACTCATGAACATTAGTACGATTTTTGCTCTTATATTTTAGTAGAAATAAAACAACTAAAAAATGATAGATTATGAATATTAATTTAAAACAAGTACTTACTATTATTTTAGTAGCTATTTTAAGTGCAACTGTCGCCTTATTTGGCTACGACTATATGCAAAAAAAGAATGTTTCATCAAAACATTCCTCAGGAATAGAAAGCGAGTTTTCTCAGAACTTTGGACAAGATTTCAATCAAAACAATGTTCGATTGACAAACTTAACGACTTCTGAAGGTTACCCGGACTTTACGGAAGCTGCTCAAAAAACCATTCATGGAGTGGTTCACGTTAAAACCACGAAAGCACCATCACAAAGAAGGCAGCAGTATGTTGATCCCTTTGAATTCTTTTTTGGATTTGGCAACAGAGGCGAGATGAGACCTCCGCAACCACAAGTTGGATTTGGTTCGGGAGTTATCATTTCTAAAGATGGATACATAATAACAAACAACCACGTAGTGGCTGGTGCAACTGAAGTATCAGTTACATTAAACAATAACAGTGAGTATACAGCAACCGTAATAGGAGGAGATACACAAACGGATATCGCACTACTTAAAATTGAAGCTCCAAAGGGAGAAGATTTTGATTATGTCTCTTTTGGAGACTCCGACAATCTGCAAGTAGGTGAATGGGTATTAGCTGTAGGTAATCCATTTAATCTTACCTCTACGGTAACGGCTGGAATTGTTAGTGCAAAAAACAGAGCCAATATTGTGGGTGAAGCAAAAAGCCTCCAATCATTCATTCAAGTAGATGCAGCTGTCAATCCAGGAAATAGTGGTGGCGCATTAGTGAATACTCGCGGAGAGTTAGTAGGCATCAATACTGCCATCTATTCTCAAACTGGTAATTTTGCGGGATATGCATTTGCAATACCTATCTCAATTGCTGGTAAAGTTGCATCTGATATAAAAGAGTATGGATCAGTTCAAAGAGCAGTTCTTGGAATATTATCACCCAACATCGAGTATCTAAAAGAAAATGATACAGATAAATACAAAGAACTTCAAAAAATAGTGGGTGTTCAGATTGATGATTTTTCAGATAGAAGCCCTGCAAAGGCAGCTGGCATTGAAAAAGGAGATATAATTAAATCTATAAATAATGCACCTATTAGAAACTTCAACGAGCTTCAGAGTCAAATAAGTCGTTACCGTCCTGGAGATAAAGTAAAGGTGGTTGTAGATAGAAATGGTAAAGAAAACAGTTATACCATAGAATTACAAAATGCACAAGGAAGCACCGAGATAACAAAAGCATTGGACGGAATGGAACTTTTAGGTGCATCTTTTACTGAAATATCTAATAAGAAGAAACAAGAATTAGGTATAAACAGTGGTGTTGAAGTAAAGAGCGTTGAAAACAATGGTAAGTTTAGAAAAGAAGGAATAAACAAAGGGTTTATTATTTTAAGAATAAACAATATGCCAGTAAATAGTGAAGCTGATATTCAAAAGATAGTTCAAATGACCACTTCTTCTAATGCAGAAGATAAAGCAATCCTAATTGCAGGTTTTTACCCTAATGGCAAAACTCAGTATATTGCAATAGATTTATCAGGAGAATAGTTAGTTAAACTACTTTAAACAACAGAAGTATAAATAACAATACATATCTAGCAACGTTAGTAACAAGGGGAGCAGAATTCTGTTTCCTTTGGTGCTATTAAGTTAGGAATGAACCAACAAGTAAATCTCATGTTTTTATTCTGGTAATAATTCATTACCTTTGCCTAGTTAATTCTGATAATAAAATTAAAGATAATAATATATAGATGAGACAATTAAAGATTACAAAATCAATTACTAATCGCGAAAGTGCATCTTTAGACAAGTACTTACAGGAGATTGGTCGAGAAGACTTAATCACAGTTGAGGAAGAAGTTGAATTGGCGCAAGCCATAAGAAAAGGTGATAGAATGGCTTTGGAAAAACTCACCAAGGCTAATCTGCGATTTGTGGTATCTGTTGCAAAACAATATCAAAACCAAGGTCTTAGCTTACCTGATTTAATTAATGAAGGAAACTTAGGTCTTATAAAAGCTGCAGAAAAATTTGATGAAACGCGCGGTTTTAAATTTATTAGCTATGCAGTTTGGTGGATTCGTCAATCAATTCTCCAAGCATTAGCAGAGCAATCACGAATAGTACGACTTCCACTTAATCAAGTTGGATCACTTAATAAGATAAACAAAGCCCTACAGCAATTTGAACAAGAAAATGAACGCAAGCCCTCTGCTGAAGAACTTGCAATTGCACTGGACATCCCTGTGGAAAAGGTAAGAGACTCATTAAAAGTCTCAGGCCGCCATATATCAATGGATGCACCTTTTGTTGAAGGAGAAGATAATAGCTTGCTCGATGTTTTAGTAAATGACGATGCACCTCATGCAGATCGTACTCTAATGAATGAATCTCTTCAAAAAGAAATTGAAAGATCATTGTCTACATTGACCGAACGTGAAAGTGAAATCATTAAAATGTTCTTTGGCATTGGTTCTCAGGAAATGACTTTGGAGGAAATAGGAGATAAGTTTCAACTTACACGTGAACGAGTAAGACAAATAAAAGAAAAGGCTATAAGAAGGTTAAGGCAAGATTCGAGAAGCAAGTTACTGAAAAGTTATTTAGGGTAAATCTTAGTAGCATTAAGTGCACAAAACGGATATTTCAATGTATTTTCAGGTATAATCATGCGAAAACCGTGACTACGATAATATATTAGTCAAAAAGATGTTAGATTAAAGAATTATCTATTATATTTGCACTTTGAAGATAACGTGTAAACTCGATTAGATACTTAAATAAACATCTAATAAGATTATAACTTTAGGCTTCATCTTGAAATATTCAAGTTACGTTTGAACATTTTATTTTAGCATTTGTTATAAGTATTGGTTTAACGATAGAAAATTAACACGACACTATTGATAAATCTACGACAAATACTGGAAAATAAATATCGAGTTATTGTAATAAAGAATGTTTAATTAGAATTTAAATTTATGAAAAAAATTAGTTTATTTTTAATCTCAGCACTTGTTGTATTCGGTTTGAATGCACAAGAGTTTCAGAATGTTTCTCATGGTGATTTATACCTGAAAAACAAAGCAAGCGACAATTGGTTTATGAGCCTAGCTGGTGGTACAAACATGTACTTTGGCAGTGGAAGTAAAGATCAAGATTTTGTTGATGCCCTTGGATGGCAAGGACAATTAGCAGTTGGAAAATGGAATTCTCCTAAATGGGGAACTCGTTTAGCTATTAATGTAGGTCAACACGAACATTACAATGCTAGTAGCAACTACACTACAGACTCTTTCGTACATCCTCACTTAGACTTAATGTGGAATGTAACAAACGCAGCTGCTGGTTATGATGCAAACAGAGTTTATAACTTTATTCCATACGTTGGTGTGGGTTATATCTACGGAATGGATAAAGACTTCAAAAAGGTAGATCCTAGCGGAAGCCTTTTCAAAGGTCAAAACCAATCTCTTTCATGGAATCTTGGTATTATCAACGATTTCCGTTTATCAAACAATTTCTCAATTTTTGTTGAGTTAGCTGCTACTACTGTTCAAGGTAGTGTAGGAAGAAAATACTCAAACATTCCAGTAGGCGACTACGATTGGGATGTTATTGGCCAAGCGCTTTTAGGTGTTAAATTTGGATTAGGTGGAAAACAAGACTTCACCAATGCTGAATTGATGGACTACAACTTAATTAATGACCTAAACAGCCAAATCAACAGACTTCGTGCAGAAAACGAAAACTTAAGCAAGAGACCAGAATTCTGTCCAGAATGTCCAGAAGTTGAACCACAAGTTGCTGTTGAAAGTGTTTATGTACCTAACGTAGTATTCTTCCGCTTGAACTCTGCAACAATTGACAGACAACAGCAAATTAGTGTTTATAACACTGCAGAATACTTGAAGTCTAATCCTAACGCTACTGTAGAAATTGTAGCTTATGCTGACAGACAAACTGGAACTCCTGACTACAACATGAAACTCTCTGAGAGACGTGCAAAAGCTGTAGCAGATGCTTTAACTAGCCAGTACCAAATTGATAGCAGCAGAATTAGCTTAGATTGGAAAGGTGATACAGAACAGCCATACGCTGAGAACGATTGGAACCGCGTTGCAATTTTCATCGCTGACTAATCTAAAACGTAAAGTTTATATATATAAAAAAGGGTGCAATTATTGCACCCTTTTTTTTGTTCGATACATTATAATTCAACTCAATTAAATAAAGACTAATTTGCTAAAAACAAATTAGTATCTTTGAAGATGTTACTATTTAATATATATTTAGGAGCAGTCCTAAAATTATACGATTGAGCAAAGAGCAAGTCTATTAAAATAAGTAGTTGTCCTTTATTTTATTAGTATAATCTAGAGTTTTTTGAAATAATGTAATAAGGTTTGAATTGTGATAACATATAGCGAGGTAACTAAGGTCTGAAAATGATTGAACCTTACATTGAATAATTCAATATGAATTGCAAAAGTAATAGAGTAGCAATAGTATTCATCAAATTAGCCTAATGTAAAAGAGTTAGGAAAACCTTAGTAACAGAGACTAACTGATCTCCACAAACCTTATAAGCTTATTAATATTATTGCTTGTATTTGTTTATCTAAAAACATTGTTTTACGTGTGAGCATCTATTTACTGAATAATCAACAGTATGAAAAAATATATTATACTCCTACTATCATTTTCTTTAGTGATGCTTTCTTGCCAGAAAGATGAAAAGCCTTTTATAAATATAAATCAAACAGAACTTACAATTGCAAATGCAGGCGGTTCGCAAAATATCCCTTTCAAATCTAATACGAATTGGATAGCAAAGTCGTCAGCTAGTTGGTGTACTGTTACTCCTGCAAAAGGAGATGCATCTATAACAAAAACTACAATTACCCTCTCTGCTAACGACACCTACGATGATAGAAGCTGCACAGTTACAATTATGGCTGGCAGCATCTCTAAAACCATTACTATCAATCAGAGCAAGAGCTTGGGACTACTGGTAACTAAAGATAAGTTTGATCTCACGAATGATGCTCATACTATTGATGTGGAGGTAAAAGCCAATATCGATTTCGATATTAGCAAATCTGACGAATGGATAACGCAGGTAAATACAAGAGGACTAACCACTACAAACCTAAAATTTAATATTGCAAAAAACAGCTCCTATAATAATAGAGTTGGCACAATTACCGTAAAGCAGAAAAATGGTGAATTATCGAGTATCATTAAGGTATATCAATCGCAAGAAGATGCGATTATACTTTCCAATAAAACTGAGACTATATCAAGTGAAAGTCAAACATTAGAGGTGGAACTGAAAACCAATGTTGACTTTGAGGTGATAATACCTGAGGAAGCCACTGGTTGGGTTTCATATATACCTACAAGAGCATTACGCACAGAAACATTGATGTTGAACATTAGTGAAAATGAAGATAAAGATGATTCACGAACCACTGATATATATATAAAGAATATAGCAAGCAATCTTCAAGACACGCTTACAATTATTCAGGAGAAAGCACCTGACGTACCTACTATAACAACATTGGATGTTTATGACATCATCAGGACATCAGCCAAAACAGGAGGAGAAATATCAACAGATGGTGGAGCAGCCATACTTGCAAAAGGTGTTTGTTGGAGTACACAAGAAAATCCTACAATAGAAGATTTTAAAACAAACAATGGATTGGGGATAGACAACTTTGTTGCTCAAATCAAAAATTTGGACGAAGGCACCACATACTATGTCAGAGCTTATGCAACAAATAGAGCTGGGACAGCTTATGGAAATCAAGTCTCATTCTCAACAATTTCGGTGGTAGAGGCACCTGTTATAAGTCTAAAAGGGGGAATGTATACTTCAACTCAGACTGTAACCATCACTTGTGCCACAGACGGTGCACAAATCAGATATACACTGGATGGTAGCGATCCAACAGAAACTTCAGAGCTATACAATGGCGCAATATTAATAGACGAAGGGGTGACTTTAAAAGCCAAAGCTTATAGGACAAACTGGATAGCGAGTACAGTAGCTAAAGAAAGCTATATAATCAATCTTGATGCGCAGTTGATAATTGGTTCTGCAAATGCGATTCAACACATTGATGCTTCAAATGATTTTATTTTTAGGCTGGATGACCTTAATGACAAAGATGTGTTTTTTGTTTTCTCCAATCAAAATAGCACAAGCTCAAGAGTTATGCCACAAATAGTTAGCAATGTTGCAACAAAGAACGTCGTCGCTAAATCTATAATTGGCTCACAACCTACAACTTTTCTTATTCCTGGAAAACCCTCTATCACTGAGTTTAATAATAACCCATTGAATCAACCCAGAGATGGAGCAGGTAGATCTCAATCTCAACAAAGTATTTCGATACAATCACAACAACTTATGCTTGGCTCGCAAGACTATCTCAAAGATGATCTTAACAACTCTATACTATCAACAGTTAGAAAAGTAATATCTGCACATGGAAAAAACCTCTATGTATGGGTAGCTAACAACTGCTGGGAGCAAGGTGGTACAAAAAGCTACAATGTAACTCAGCAAATGGTGGATGCTTTGGCTTCCAAGTTTCTTGCGCCAGGCAATGACAATGATATCTATGAGTGGGTAACAAATATTGCGGGAGATCATTGGGGTCCTACACCTCCTAACAAAGGCTTCATCGCTGAGACGGATGACATCCATATTTGGTTAATGGATATTGATAATGATAACCTAACCTCGGGCACTGTAACACTTGGCTACTTCTATGCAAGGGATAATTATATTACATCATATTATTCAAATTCTAATGAAAAGTTGATGTTTACCGTTGATGCTGTACTATTTGCCAAACCTGACTATGGAGCGTGGGATTTATCCCACTACTTGCCCAACAGAATAATCTCAACTTTAGCGCATGAGTTTACACATATGATATACTTCTATCAACATCAAATTTTAAGGAATCAATCAAGCAACACAGCTATAAATGAAATGAGCGCACAATGCATCGAAGATTTAGTTGCAAATAAAATTGAGGCAGATGGTCCACGGGGAATTCCATATGGAAACTCTTCAGCCGGATATTCCGGCAATGATAATGGCAGATTACCTCTCTACAACTCAAACAATCAGTTCAATCTATTGAATTGGAGTAACAAAAATGAAGAACGTGTTTTAAATTATTCAAAGACATATGCACTTGGAGCTTACCTGATGAGAAACTATGGTGGAGCTAATTTTATTAGAGAGCTAATTCAAAACAACGCAACGGGAGTTGAATCAATTGTAGCTGCTGTAAATGCTAATGGAGCCAATGTACTAAACTTTGGAGAGATACTACAAAGATTTGGAGCAGCCAACCTATTGTCAGATAATACAACCGTGGCTACTGGATATAGGTTTAACACCGGTAGTTGGATTACATCTTCTGTTAATGGCATTTCTTACGACCTAGGATCTATTAATCTATATAACTACTCGTCAACACCAAACGTCTATAATACACTACCCTATTCTCAACAACCAAGTTCAAACATACTCTACAGAGCTGGTGATAAATTGAGTGGTAAAAATGAGTGGCATATAAAAGGAATGGACAAAGACGTGAAGATGACTGTTGTAATAAAATAACCAATACTAGTCACATCAATCTTCTCAATTAAGATAACACATCTTGTAATATCATAAATTTCAATACATTTAATTGAACAACAACCGCTCGCGGGCTTTTGTAAAGCGCGCCTGCCCAATGGAATATTGCTTTGCATTAAAACCTCTGGTTTTATTCTATAGTGTGAATCGCATAGCGAAATATTTTATACTTTGTTTATTCTGCTTCGCAGCACACCGATTG
>DATERO010000271.1:0-2220 GCA_035271465.1 Dysgonamonadaceae bacterium
AATCTAGACGAAGTTACAGAGGACGAACTTGTTGAGGCTCTCCTAAAAATCAATGGAAGACCAAGAAAGTGCCTCAATTGGAATACGCCAATAGAGGTATTTCAACACGAAGTGTTGCACTTAATTTGACAAACCATCATAAAATAAAAAGGTTGTGAAGAATATGTTACGCAGGATCTATCAGAATGCCAAAAGCAGTATCTGGCTCTATCCTTTACTATATAGTCTGATTGCTGTCTTCCTTTCTGTCTTTGTTACCTGGATCGACAAAGCGCCGGGACAGCGGTTGCTTTTTGATTTACCCACTTACTTTTATACCACCTCCCGCTTAGCTCGCGATGTGCTTGGTATTATTGCTTCCGCATTTATTACTATCTCCACCTTCACCTTTTCCACGACCATGGTCGTGATCACCATGTACTCCTCCCAATTTACACCACGGGTTGTAGAGAATTTTCTGAATAATGAAACGACAATGAAGTCGTTCGGCGTATTTTTGAGTGGCTTTATTTATTCTATTATCACGCTATTATTTCTCACGAATACTGGAGAGGAAAGCAGCCTGATTGCTGCCAGTGTTGGTGTTATTTACATTATTATCGGCTTTGTGAATTTTCTTTTGTTCATACAGAATGTATCCTCTCACGTACAGGCCAGCGGATTGATCGCGCGGCTATATGAAGAATCCAAAGAATCCGTTGGAGAGTATTGCCAGTTAGTGCATGATACCGAACAGCTCTCTCAAACAGAGTTGAACGAACTGCTGGAAAGCAAAAACATGCAACCGGTCTATGCTCCGCAAGACGGCTATTTATAGGAAATAGATCACAAAAGTCTTATAAAAGCCGCTCAGGAATATAATTTGCTCCTTGTTATCCACAAAGTGGTAGGGCAGTTTATCACACAGGAAACGCCACTCCTTACCTTCTATGAGAAAAAGGAACCACTGCAAGACGAAGAACGGAATCGGTTGCTGAAGAGTTTCTTGCTTGGCCATGAACGGACTGAAACACAGGATTTCAGCTTCAGCATTTTGAAAATTGAAGAGATTGCACTGAAAGCGCTCTCCGGAGGAATGAATGACCCGAATACAGCTTTACATTGTATAAAATACTTAGGTTTACTTCTCCGTGACCTTGCCGCTATCAATAAAGGCTACCTTCTCTTTCGTTCCGATAACGGCGAGGTATATCTGGAAGCACAGAACTTTGAAATCCTGCTTGTAAACTCCTACCATCAATTGGTTCATTACGGGCAATCCGACCCATTCGTAATGGGGGAAATATTCAAATCACTCCGCTATGCGAAAGGCGGTGCAAACACAAAAAACAAAGGTATCATACAAAACTATGCCGATGCACTCTTCAAACGATTGATGACCGAAGAGACCTATGATACGATAGAAAAGCAATGGATTGAAAAAGAATACGAGCATGTAAAGTCTATTTAAAAGGACCGGCATAAAAGGAGAACAGTTATGCATCAATTCTTTTCATATGGGATAAAAGTATGATTTCCACTATTACTTATTTCCGTATTTTTTCGAAAACGATATTATCGCGCTATAAAAAATGGGAAAGCGACAAAGCATCGTATTTTGTAGCAGTAGGTTTTCTTGTACTTGCTTTAATCTACCTGGTCATTTCTCTCCTAGTAAAAACGAATTAATAAGAGACGTTGATTCTCGTTTTGCGATGATATAAAAAACGGTAATTCGGAAGAGTTACCGTGTTTTTTCGGTTTGACACAATTTTTAGTTTGTTCATTTACTGTAATCGTGTTAGGTCCGACTCCATTATATCGAGAGTCTTCTTAATCTCAAGCAACAAAAAACCCTCTTGCAAGCAAGAGAGTGAGTTATTGAAGAAATAATGACTCCATAATAATTCCAATAATCGCAATTAAAGTATTCTTAATGGTATTGTTTAAATTGAACGTCTTCCTCCTGAGTATGTTTATTGGGAACAAACATTGTACTTCAGATGCGGAGCAGATGGCCTTTTTACTTTGACACAATTATACGGACTCTATCTATCCGCCTTTTTCTTCCCTATATATGATTTATAGCGGATTCATTTAGCACAGGTTTGTATTGTTTAATTTCATCATAGTTTCTAAAACTGTATTTTTGAATCATAAGATAGAGTCCGTATACTGGTGTAAATTGAGAAATGACCTTTTCTAGATAAAAACGAACCATTTCTCTCCTTCGTGTAAGAT
>DATERO010000272.1:0-7491 GCA_035271465.1 Dysgonamonadaceae bacterium
AGGATAAGGAATGAGGAAAGGTAAAGAAATATTTTCCGTATGTTAAAATCGCGCGTTCCCACCGCTTTCAAAATACCAATCATATTGGTACGTTCCAAAATGATGATCAAAAGACCCGAAATCATTGTAAAGCCTGAAACAATAAGCATCAATATTATAATAATCCACACATTCATATCCAGCAAGTTTAACCAATCAAATATAATAGGGTTAATATCTTTAATAGAACGCGCATAAAGTGTTTTCCCTAGTCGGTCACGATGAGTGGCCATATCAAAAAACAAATTTTGAGTGGTCAAATCGAGCTGGTTATAATCTTTTACCAATACTTCCAATCCGCTTGCCATATCATCATCCCATTGATTAAGCTTCGACAGCAAATTCATTTCTGTGAGAATATAAAGTTTGTCATAGTCTTCAAAATTGGTTTGATAGATACCCGTAATTTCAAATCTACGCGCTCTTACTGGCTCTTGTACAAAGTAGGTGTTGAACTTATCACCCAATTTTAGATGAAGCTTGTTTGCAATATCTTTAGAAATAATTGCCTGATTAATGGAAGATGTATCATTTGGCTCAATAATATGACCTTCAATCATATTCTTTTTGAAGAAATCCCAATCATAGTTCTCATCTACACCTTTAAGAACAACTCCTTGAAAATTATCTTCTGTCTTTATTATACCTGGTTTAATAATGTAAGGCTGTACGTGCTTTATCTGTGGGTTGCTATATAATTTACCCCGCAATGTATCAGATATCGCAATGGGATTAAGTTCGTAAGAACTATTATTCTCAAAGGAGGTGATCTGTATATGTGACCCAAAGCCAATCACTTTGCCCCGAATCTCTTTTTTGAATCCTATCACAATACATACGGACAGTATCATTACCGTTAAACCAAGTGCAATACCTGCTACGGCTATGGAGACAGCAGGAGAGGAGACACGCTTTTCGTTTTTCTTATCACCTTTGTATAATCGCTTCGCTATAAAAAGTTCGGTGTTCATTTTTCAGTTTTAGAGTTCAACACAGCAAAGATACAGAAATAAAATTTGGTGTCTATTTTTTTATCACAAAGCTCACAAAAAACTGGCTCAATTACTTCCGAACACTCTTCATTATTGCAAACTCGATGTTAATTCACAATTACCTCATTAATATATAGATCAAGTATATCTTTTGCTTTTTGTAATTGTTCTGGTGTGTTTTGTGGTACTTCCTGCAACTCATATTTCCAACCCAATGATTCATACTTGTGAACACCTAGCTTGTGGTAGGGTTGTATTTCAAGCTTCTCTATATTTTTCATTGGTTGAAGAAACTTGCCAAGCGCGTGAAGATGCTCTTCGCTATCTGTATAGTTAGGTACTAACACATAGCGCGCCCATACAGGCTTGTTAATCTCATGCAAATATTCTGCCATGCGCAGTGTTGTTCTATTAGAAGCGCCTGTAATTTTTAGATGCGCCTTTTCATCAACTTCTTTTATATCTAAAAGCACGAGGTCTGTGTATTCCAATAATTCTTTTACATCCTCTGTTAGGTAACCACCATTAGTGTCGATGCATGTGTTAAAACCCTCTTCTTTCAACATTTTAAAGAACGGCGTAATTGCTTTTGCTTGCATCAATGGTTCGCCTCCCGACATGGTGATACCACCCCGTTTGCCAAAGAAAGGGCGTTGACTGCGTGCCAATTTCATTAACTCTTCGTAGTCGTAAAAACGTGCTTCGCCTTTTCTGTCAATTGTGTCAGGGTTGGCACAATATTTACATTTAAAATTGCATCCTTGTGTAAAGAGGACAAGACGAACGCCGGGTCCATCGTAAGTTCCTAAAGATTCTACTGAGTGAAGTCTAATCATTTGTTGTGAGTTATTTCAGAAATATTGAAAGGGTAATAAAAAAAGTAAAGAAGCAGTCCATTGCAATTCGTGCAATAAGGACTGCTTTTATTTAATTGTTTGTCTTTTCTCTTGTACTGCTATCGTGCGAAATCTTTCGTGTGGTCATAATTGATAGTTTCAACCTACACGAACACAATCGATACGAAGCATGTGAGAGCGTATGTTACATCGCTTCAAAAAAGCTACGTGATATTACCTCCATTTGTTGTGCACGAGTCAAACGAACAAAGTTCACTGCGTATCCCGACACACGAATAGTTAGTTGAGGATATTCTTCTGGACGCTCCATTGCATCTTCCAGCATTTCGCGATTCAGAACATTTACATTGAGATGGTGTGCATTCTTTGAGAAGTATCCATCCATAATGCTCACTAAGTTTTCAGAACGTTGTTCATCCGAAGGTCCCAAAGTTTTAGGAACAATAGAGAATGTATTTGAAATACCATCCATAGAACTATTGTAATCGAGCTTTGCTACAGAACTTAATGATGCCAATGCACCATTCGAGTCACGTCCGTGCATAGGATTGGCTCCAGGAGCAAAAGGCACTCCTAAAGCACGACCGTCAGGGGTAGCACCTGTCTTCTTTCCGTATACTACATTGGATGTGATAGTAAGGATGCTAAGTGTTGGTTCTGCATTCTTATATGTAGGCAACTCTTTTAGTAACGAGTTAAAATAGATAGGTATTTCGCGTGCAAATGTATCTACCCTGTCATCATCGTTACCATAAAATGGAAACTCCCCATCAATCTTAAAGTCAATTGTTAGACCATCTTCGTTACGAACGGGAGTCACTTTAGCATGCTTGATAGCAGATAAAGAGTCGGCAACAATGCTCAGTCCTGCTGCTCCATAAGCCAAATTGATATGAGGATTAGTATCGATAAGTGCCATTTGAGCTTTTTCGTAATAGTACTTGTCGTGCATGTAGTGAATTATGTTCATCGTATCTGCATATACACGACTTACTTCACGCATAGCAAGGTTGAAATTCTCCATCACTTCATCAAGATCGAGCACTTCCGATTTTAGTGCGGGTATTCCGTCAATCACTTTTTTTCCTGTTAGTTCACAACGACCTTCATTTAATGCAAGCAGCAATGTTTTAGCAAGATTGCATCGTGCACCAAAGAATTGGATTTGCTTGCCAATTTCTTGATATGACACACAGCAGGCAATTCCGTAATCGTCACTTAAGCGACTTCCTTGCATCAAATCATCATTTTCATACTGAATGGATGAGGTGTCGATAGATACTTTTGCACAGAATTCTTTAAATCCTTCAGGAAGGCTATGTGACCATAGCACAGTAAGATTAGGTTCGGGCGATGGGCCTAAATTATATAGTGTTTGTAAGAAACGGAACGAAGTCTTTGTTACTTTGTGTCGTCCATCTGCTAAGTTACCACCAATTGCTTCGGTTACCCAAGTAGGGTCACCAGCAAATATGTCATTATAAGCACCCATGCGCAGATGACGCACCATACGTAGCTTCATTACAAACTGATCAATCAACTCTTGAGCATACTCTTCAGTTATTTTTCCTTCAGTTAAATCTTTTTCTATGTAGATATCTAAGAATGAAGAAACGTTACCCAAAGACATGGCAGCACCATCTTGTTCTTTTACAGCTGCAAGGTAGCCCATATAGACCCATTGAACAGCTTCTTGTGCAGTTTCGGCAGGACGAGTAAGGTCTAGCCCATAGATCTCTCCAAGCTCTTCAATAGCTTTAAGCGCCTTAATTTGTTCCGCTACCTCTTCGCGAAGACGAATTTGACTATCAGTCATTGGTCCATTCAATCCTTTAAGATCAGCTTGTTTTGCTTCAATCAAAGTAGTAGTTCCATAAAGAGAAAGTCTGCGATAATCACCGATGATTCTACCGCGTGCATAGTTGTCAGGTAATCCGGTAAGAATTCCCAATGAACGATAGGTCCTTATTTCCGGAGTATATACATCAAACACACCATCATTATGGGTTTTCGTATATTTAGTAAATGCTTCCTTTACCATTGGAGAGACTTCTACACCATTTTCATTACATGCTCTTTCAACTACTGAGAACCCTCCATAAGGTTTCATTGCACGTTTTAATAGTAGATCGGTTTGTAAACCTACAATTAACTCATTGTCGCGATCGATATATCCAGCTGCATGAGAAGTAATGGTGGAAACAAGCTCATTGTCAATGGCACGAACACCTTTGTTAGCTCGTTCTTCTTTAATTGCATCCAAGCAAATCTTCCACATGTCTTTGGTGCGCTGTGTTGCTCCTGTCAAAAATGAAGCATCTCCATCATATGGAGTGATGTTTTGTGATACAAAACCACGCACATCTATTTTTTGATTCTTGTTATTTAAATTAGAATTAACCATAGAGTATTTAATAGTATTATAAAGTTCTAAGTTGATATTAAACCTGAAAATCTTTTCAAAGCGCAAAAATAATGTTTTAAAACATGTTTTGGGAATATTCTTGCCCTCTTTATAGTTTTAAAACATATTTTGGGGTAGTATTATGAATGCAATAATCAATTACACACAATTATGAGATGGATCAGGAATCATAATCACCATTCACATTTATACATCTTTTGTAGAGCATTTCTATTTTAGCTCAAGGCTGTTGATTTGCTAATGTCTATTTTGAAATTGATAGTTAATTTATTACGCTCACAATACCTCCGATAAGCAAACTACTAATGATTTGAAGTGTTATAAAATCAGGTGTTTACTAATAATAGACTATATGCTTATCAAGTTGATTCTTTTTTTCTTTTTTTGCAGGTATAACTATTCTTATTGGGGGACTGATAGCAAATGCTTTTAATCACCATGTGAGAGAGAGCCCCGTTAAATACGAAATTACCCATACCTTAATGTCATTTGGTGCTGGCATCATTCTGGCTGCCGTTGCATTAGTTTTAATTCCGTATGGTATGGAACAGTTAAAGTTATTGCCAATGGCACTCTTTTTTGTAGCTGGTGCAATAAGTTTTATGTTTCTTGATCAATACTTAGATAAGCGAGGAGGAAATACAGCTACATTACTTGCCATGATGATGGACTTTTTGCCAGAGTCTATTGCTATGGGTGCAGTATTTGCTGTCAATACAAGTATGGCTACATTAGCAATAATTATTGGTCTTCAAAACTTGCCCGAAGCTTTCAACGCATTCCGAGATTTAGTGTTGAGCGGAATGACAATTAAAAAAACATTGATGACTTTTTTTGTTCTCAGCTTTCTTGGTATTCCTACTGCACTGTTTGGGCATTATGTTTTGTCAAACTCAGCTACAATAACTGCACAGTTAATGACATTTGCCAGTGGAGGCATATTGTATCTGCTCATCCAAGATATTATTCCTGCCAGCAAGCTGAAGAGTAATTACATAACAGCGTTAGGCGCTACGGTTGGCTTTTTGGTGGGAATAGTGGGGAGTAAGATTGTTTGAGCTATTGGGTAAGTGCAGTTGTAGAGAAGGTGTTTGGTCTCACATAAAATTGTGTGTTTAGATAAATAATAACAAGCAATATTTTGGTTGTAATCTCTAAGTTTACCTGCTTTTCTTTTGAATCGTAGCAAGAATTGTTACAAATAAGCTAATAAGGTTTGTGGAGAGTAGTTAGACTCTGTTACTAAGGTTTTCACGACTCTTTAATTTTTAAGTTCATTTGATGATTGTTTTTGCTTTTCTATCACTTTTGCAGCTCTAATTTAATTATTATACATAAGGTTCAACACTTTTCTTAACCTTAGTAACCACTATAAATTACCACTGCTAAAACCTTATTACCTTATTTCTAAAAACTAGATTTGCAATAATAGTGTGAAAATTACCTGCTTCTTTTAATTCTTCACTCAAAAACACAAACTCATCAGTTGTACAGTATCTTTGGTGTTGTCATTATATTCGTGCCAGAATTACTTTGTAATTTCTCTCCCTGACATAATCATGGGTTCCTCTCTCCCCGTAAACTGAACTATTAACACATCATCATCCTGCTTCAACTCATAACCATTCA
Organism: Dysgonamonadaceae bacterium; assembly: GCA_035271465.1. Taxonomy (GTDB): domain Bacteria; phylum Bacteroidota; class Bacteroidia; order Bacteroidales; family Dysgonomonadaceae; genus UBA2632. The sequence goes on from DATERO010000272.1 coordinate 5,943, forward strand.
TCCATCTTTCAATATTGAACGAAACGGGAAAGAATGAATACCTATAGTTGTGAATATCCAAACCAAAATTGGCTATCATCCTATTGTGCTCTTTCCTTTCCAGATCAATACCGAACAAATCCTTAGGTTTAATTTTGTTATACCTGTAATAGTCTAAATAGATGAGCTGCAAAAGAACATCATCATCAGCATGAGTTGAAAGTGCATATTTGTATAACGCTTCGTATATATCCAGCAATACATGCTTGTGAAACTCATAGTGCTCTTCGAAATATTGGCCCAATCCCAACAGGAAGTCAAACGTGCTCCCTTTTGTACTCTTATAACGCAATGTGTTAATTGCTCTTTTCTTGTTCCAATAGATATCTAATGCCTTTTCAACTAATGTAGCTTTATGCAATTCGGCAGGAGTGATAAATTTACTCTCAATTATTTCATACGGAGCATGCTCATCAAACTTATAGGCGTACTTTTCATGATTTATGCGCAACGGAGTTCCTTTCAGGAACTTTAGGAAGCCCAACTGCAATTCATCGGGATAGAGTGCAAAGGTCTCGTCGAAGCTATGCTTCAAATCATCGAAGTATTCAAAAGGCAATCCAACAATTAAGTCTAAGTGCATCTCAATTTTGTTTTTGAGCTGATTCACCACATCGCTTGTTTTTGCAAAGTCTTGTCTTCTTCCTACTTCTTTGTTGCTCTCTTGATTGACCGTTTGAATGCCAATTTCGAAACGAAACAATCCAGCAGGTACTTTCTCTTGAATGAAAGAGATGATGTCGCGATGTATTATGTCGGCAGTTATTTCAAACTGAAACACATTTCCCGGTTGATGATTATCCAAAATGAATTGAAAAAGGTCAATGGTGAAATCTTTCTTCAGATTGAATGTCCTGTCCAAAAACTTGATGGTTCTTCCATGCTCCATCAAATACTTGAGGTTGCTCTTCACAGTATCAACTGGCAGGTCGCGCACATTATTGTCTAAACTTGCCAAACAGTACTCGCACTTGTATGGACAGCCCCGGCTGGTCTCAATATAGCAAACTTTGTTCCACAAATCCTTCGGAACATCATACTGATAGGGGTTTCTATCTGCCAAACTGGCAACACTAAAGTTGCAATCTATTGGATTGGGGAGTATTTTGGCTTTATTATCTTTGGTTACTAAGTTAGGGATGCCTTTTGTTTCGGGATATTTGGTAACAAACTGTTGAAAGGGTATTTCACCTTCACCCAAAATGATATAATCAACGGCTGGATGGTCAATCACCTTTTCCCACTCGTAACTCACTTCGGGTCCACCCAAAAGAATCTTTACTTCGGGTTTAATCCTTTTCAGTATTTCGCACACTGCCAATGTTTCCGAAATATTCCATATATAACAGCTAAAACATACCACATCATATGGAGCACATGCCTCGGCTACTTCATTAAAATCAGTCTTAATGGTGTGTTCACTCCAATCGATATCTGCTTTGTCATGATTGAGGTCATACAAAATGCGAATGGCAAGGTTGAGGTGAATATATTTAGCGTTGAGGGTGGT
>DATERO010000273.1:0-4164 GCA_035271465.1 Dysgonamonadaceae bacterium
TTCGGTGAGGTTGGAGCCGATGAAGCCGGCACCTCCGGGGATGAGGATATTGTATTTATTATTCATTTATCTTTATACTTTTAGCTGCATTTCCTCGTACTCGTTTGTAACGAGGAGAAGAGGAGTTATTGTTTGTAACAATATAATAAATACTTCAACAGCTTCAATTCACATAAACACATTAGGAGTATTTATTAATGCCTGACGCGTTAAAAACGCTACACCCTATGGAATAAAATCATAGATTTTAATGCAAAGCATTGTTCCACGGGGTGAGCCATGAAACCCTCGTTGTAGAGAAATAATTATTACACCTGCACCTATTAGCATTATACAGTAGCTGTTTAGCATTATACAGTAGCTGTAATTATTAAATGGCAAAAGTACTCAAATTAAATGAACTATGTGAGATTTGGAACTAAATAAAATGAAAAGAGGGAGTGCGCTTTTTATTTTTCAGTTGTTTCGGTTATAGTTATTTACATTCTCTAGTAACTTACTAATTATTAAATTGAAAAAATGTTGCATCGTTAATCTTTTTGATTATTTTTGTTAATTAGAGTAAATAGACTGCCCAAATATGTCCAGCTATATTCAACTATTGAAGTGTAAGAATTTAAACTTAAGCGACATAAAGAGCGGAATCTATATTATGTATTAAAATGAATGACAACATAAATAAATCATTTTTTAATATGAGAAGATAATTGGATTTGGTGGATAACATGGGACAAATATGGGATGGGAAACGGATTTGATTATTTTAATCCTATTACATTATATAAAACTTCTGATGGGATTACATTTGAACATCTTACACATTTTAATATAAAAGATGCTTCAGAAACAACTATTCGGTTAAGTGATAATGACGTGATGTATGCATTAGTTAGAAAAGAAAGACATACAGCATCAATAGGTAAAAGCTTACCTCCCTATACAGATTGGAGTTTTACAAACTTGGATTATGGACTTGCAGGTCAAAACTTTCTGTTTCTTAATGATTCAACCTTATGTATAGGAGCAAGAAAGTATATTGGGGCAACTATTTATGATCAAATGACTGTGATTTACATCACTGATTTAAATGGTAATATAAAAAAAGAGATCGGATTAGAAAGCGGATTTGACAGCAGCTATCCTGCGTTTTTAATTGTGGAAGATGAATTGTGGGTTTCCTATTATTCTTCTCATGAAAATGAACGCCAATCATCTATTTATCTTGCAAAAATTCCTTTGATAAATTTATTTGTAGAAAAATAGCTTTAATTGGTGTTTTATTGGCAAAAAAACTTCATCTCTATAAACATCTCTATAATAATGTGAGAACGGTGGCCTATAAAAGCCAACAGATATTGCATCAACAGATATTTCGTTGCTTCATGGCAGAAGTTTATATCCGGCAGGGAATCGTAAAAGGTAAGCTGTTATTAAAGTCTTATTTCAATATATCAGTGTCCGCTAAAAGTTTTCATCGACTTAAAGTAAAAGGGCTGGTTTCCTATAGAGGAAATCAGCCCTAAACGTCTTATCTTAGTCTCGCAAAACACAAAGAATTAAGACATGAGCAAAAGTACACATTTTATCGGACAGCCGCTACTAGGACAGTTGTTATCTTTTATTGATCATGCAGAAGTGCTTCGCATCAGCAAAGAGCATGGTGGAGAACATTATGTCAAGCACTTTGACGGCTGGCATCATCTCGTTACCATGCTTTATGCCACCATCATGAGATTTGATTCATTGCGTGAGATACAAGCTTCCATGACAGCTGAGTCAAGAAAGCTCTCGCATTTAGGATTGACTAAAATACCAAGGAGAAGCACGTTATCTGATGCAAATAAAAGGAGACCAGAGGAGGTCTTTGGCGTAATATACGCCACACTATACAATAAATACAAAGGAGTTCTTTCATCGGACAGCCGAAGCAGAGGGAGCGCTCCCAATTGGCTTAAGAAACTCAAGATAATGGACTCTACAACAATCAGTCTGTTCTCCAACATAGTCTTTAAGGGAGTTGGACGCAATCCCAGGAGAGGAAAGAAGAAAGGAGGATTAAAGGTACATACCATAATAAATGCCAATGAAGGTGTTCCTTGTGATGTGCAATATACATCTGCAGCCACCCATGATCACTTCTTGCTTTGCCCCTCTAAACTCAACCGGGATGATATAGTTACATTGGATAGAGCCTATATTGATTATGCTAAATTTGAGGAAATGACTCAGCGGGGTATCGTGTATGTTACCAAAATGAAGAACAACCTCGTATTTAAGATTCTGGATGATGTTATATATCAAGATATATCAGGTAAAATGGCATTAAGAGTACAGCACGTTGTATTCACCAAAAAGACTATAAAGAGGTGATTATTACACATCGTGCGCGAATCATTACGTATCCTGATATACAAAAGAAAAAGCTCATATCCCTATTGACGAATGACTTTGAAATGCCTCAACAGGATATTATAGACATCTATCGCAAAAGATGGATAATAGAGAACCTTTTCAAGCAGCTCAAGCAAAACTTCCCTCTTCGTTATTTTTATGGTGAAAGTGCCAATGCTATAAAGATACAAGTCTGGTGTACATTGATAGCCAACCTACTGCTGATGGTGATTAAGTGCAGCGTGAAGAAGTCTTGGAGCTTCTCGGGACTAGCCACAATGATAAGGATTCTTATGATGTACTACGTAAACTATAAAAGTATCCTAGAATATCCAGAAAGAGATTGGGATGTGATGATTGAAGAAGTTATCAGACCACCGAATCAACGATCACTTTTTGAGTAAGGGGCTTGGAATAAAAAACACACCCCTTAGGTCACCTATTTATAAGTGATTAAGAGGTGTACTATGCCCTTTTCTAACTTTTAGCGGACACTAATAATTTCAATACTTTTCTCAACCGGTTTCTCAGCCTGTTTACAGGCAACATCTTGCTGTGCTCTGGAGATATTTCTCCAAACTTCCTTGATCTTTGAATCAGCGTTTTGTATCCAAAGAGCATACCTAGCAATTTATTACTAGGGCGTTTCTTACCGGGACGATGAAAACCAAAATTTCCATTCTGCAGTATATCTACAATAACCCAATCTGCATGTTTATCTTCCTGATTTATATCGAAAGGAAAAATAGCTTTGGGAGCACCGAGGTATTTTACAGCAGCTCGAGCAAAAACTTGCATAGGATATAGCAATGCATATGACTTGGCTAATTCAGTAAATAAAACTGGATCAATTTCGTCTTTATGTTTAGAGAGAAAAAGTATCCAATCGCAAAACTGGCGAAAACCTACTCCATCATGCACAAAGTGGAGAAACATGTGATAAAAAATAAAGAACGCGTTCATCTCAACCGGAAGTTGTCGAACAGTTAAACCATTAATTTGCACATAGGTGAAATTCTCTTTCTCACTCAGCTTCTTTTCCCACTCTTTATAGAGATTGTCATATTTTTTATGATCAAAAAAAGTAATGCGACTGTGATTTTCAATCCACACTCCATCTTTAATGAACTTATTATGAGTAATGCTACCATCTTCTATCTTAAAACCTTTTGCGGTGTACAACTCTGTAGCTCTTTTATAGTCTCCCTTTCTATAAAGATAAAGATCTATGTCGCCAGCATTACGAAGCAGAGGAGAAGGATAATTTACGCCATTGGCCAACCCTTTGAGAAGGCAGAAAGAAAAATCTGCCTCTTGATATTCTTGAGTTATATCTTTCAATACCTGAATCATTTTACGATTCAAAGCTTCGGTCTGTTGTATGATAATCATGAACTGAATGCTTAATGCCTTTTGAGGTAATCCCTCTTTGGGTAATGACAAAGCTTTGTCTGCTATCAGGGCACTCACAGTTTGCTGTCTTGCCATATCCATAATTCCATTCCATGTTTTGGTGTCTATCCCTTCAAACAAAGTAACGTCTGCGGGTTTGTTCCAAATAGCAGCGCTTAAAAGATTCAGAAAAAGATGATTGATTGTAGGGTTGTCTTTTTGTTTCATATGTTCAGGCTCAATTACTGGATAAAAATTTCGCATTAAGAGTGGTACCACGATAACTCAAACTATAAACCAAGACTCTCGAAATCTAAAATTACTCAAATAAAATGAGGATGAACTTTATAATAAGAAAATTAACTTAACAGAAAGGAGTGT
>DATERO010000274.1:0-2241 GCA_035271465.1 Dysgonamonadaceae bacterium
TTTTTCTCACGGAATCTATTATAGCCCAGTGAGTACACCTGCCGACTTTAGAAGTTTAGCACCTTATGTTTTTCGATTAGCTTTGCAACAAGCTGATGTTGAGTTATTGGAGCCAATCTTAGATTTTAAATTGCAAATTCCACTAGCTGTGAATGCTAGAGCTATTACAGACATCAACAAGATGCAAGGCGAAATTTATACTATTACTTCAGATGGTGATTGGACTACTATTTTGGGTAAAATTCCTTTAGATACTAGTAAAGAATATTCGGCAGAAGTCAGTTCGTACTCTCAAGGTTTAGGCATTTTTATTACTCGATTTTCAGGATATCAAGCTGCCAATAAAAAGATAAGCAGAAGTGTAGAACTTAATGAAAAGAATAAGCTGATGTATATGTTTGAGAAGGAAAGTATCAAATAATAGCAAATATATTATTAAAAAACTTAGCGATTAATCCAATGTATTTAGGGTTAATCGCTTTTTTATATCCCCCCCTTTCTTCCCCATCCCACCTCCACCAATACTTATGTCCTCCTTATTTCGGTGTTTAGTTCATCGGGCAAAGGTATGAACGGATTTTAGCAAGCATATTCTTGAGCCTTTGGTTTTCTCCAAAATCTTCCTCTTTCCCTATGGGCGAGCGTATTTAGTAGAAAAAATATGCTCCTCTAAAATCCTATACCTGCTTGTTGCCCTTGAAACAAAAAACGACCGACCTGACGGATGACGCATGAAAAAAAATGTCGCTGTTATGAGAAAAGAAAGAATAAAATTAATGAAACAAAACTCCCTCGCCTCTGGAATCCTCATAAAATTTCTGTTGAGACTAGTTGTTGTTGGTGTGTGTGTGCTCTTCCTCTATCGGAGTGGAGTGGCTCTAGGTGTTGGCATTGGAGGGTATCTGATGGCTCGCTGTGTTCTTAAAGTGATTAGACTTTCTATTCGACTAGTCTTCACCATTCTATCTATCCTTTTTCTACTAACTACAATAGCAATTTTAACAACTATCATCTTTTAAGTCTTACAATTATGGCAAAGCAATATTTACTATTCGCAAAGAAGGAAATTGATACTAACAAGCAATCTGTATCAGTGAATCAAGTAGTACAAATGGAGGGTTACAACTATCCTAAGTATGTGGTGTACAAGGTTGAGAAAACCGATTGGGGAATTAATTATCATTTGATTGATATTAATACTCATGTGTTTAACTCTAGTACTCACATTCGTCCATTGAGTGAAAAATTTGGAATCGGCATCTATTATGATGATAAAGCCCCTCAGTATATGACAGAAAATGAGGTAGCCGAACTTTTGGCAAAAGCACTCGTAAAACAGAAGATGGAACAATACAAGGCAGAAGAAGAGAAAATCGAACGAGAAAAAGTGCGTGCAGTTGGCAGAGAATGGCTCAAAGAAAGTATTCCACAAGATGCTAAAGCTATCATTGTAGCACGTTTGAAACAAGATGATTTAGACAGCCAAACTGACTACTTTGCATCATCTGTTCAACGAACTATTATTCTAGGTTTCTCCAAACACAAACGAGATTTGTTTTCTGAAATGAGAAAGTATGCTAACAACTTTGAGGGAACAGCCTATCTAGCTGAGTATAACGAGGACTATGAGCATAGAGAAAAATACTCAATGGGCAATGGTTATTACTTGGGCAAGAGTAGTTATAGTGGTTGGATTATCGAAAAGTCAATAATCTATGATAGAGATAATACGATTGAAAACTTTGCCTATGTCGCTGGAAATCATGAGAACATCTATTTAAAGCTAGATGCTTGTAAAGAGGTAGCACCACAGACAGAACTCTTCGATAATGGCGAATTTGAAATAGTGGACTATTCGCAAAAGGCAATCGCACTTTTTGGTGATACCAAGCCCATCAAGGAGCTACTGATGGCAATGGGTGGCAAATTCAATCCACGATTGACACACAACAACGAAAAAAAAGCAGGTTGGATATTTCAACAATCCAAGCGAGAAGAACTAGAAACAATCATCAATTTAAAATCTGAATAAGTATGAAAGCAACTAACCATTTTACAAGAACAATTCTAACCTATTTGGAATTGAGAGCAGAGTCTGACACTCTTTTCGCTGAATCATTCGCCAAAGAAAACAAGAATATTGATGACTGTATAACCTACATTTTTAATGAGGTACAAAAGTCTGGTTGCATGGGTTTTGCAGATGATGAAATTTACTCAATAGCTGTACATTACTATGAT
>DATERO010000275.1:0-4975 GCA_035271465.1 Dysgonamonadaceae bacterium
TCAAAGTCGTCATATATTAATGCAGAAGGAATATCGAGATATGAATTTATTTCATCTAAAATTACTTCACGTTCTCGTTCAATCTGTTCTTCCGAAAATTGAGAGTTGAAAATCATGTCGGCTATTAATTCAATTGAACGCTCAAGATACTCTTCGAAAAAGACAGAGTATAGACCTATCTCTTCTTTACTTGTGAAAGCGTTTAATTCTCCACCCACATCCTCCATGCGGTTAATAATATGGTGTGCACGACGTTTTCGAGTGCCTTTGTAAAGCATGTGTTCTGTAAAGTGTGCAAGACCCGATTCATCGTCATATTCATCTCGTGTGCCAGAGTTAATCATTATCCCGCAATAGGAAATAGGGGAGTCATTAACCGCATGTATAATACGGATACCGTTTGGCAACGTAGCTGTATTGTAATTCATTTAAAGGGAATAAAATATTGTAAAGTCTTGGAAGTTGATGTCCATTTTAAACATCAATTGAGGCACGAAGGTAGCTTTTTCTTTTTTCTTCTGGCAGTTTTTCAATAGAATATCGTAGCATCACTCGTGGCATTTTAGAGGCGTGTTTGTCAAGAAAACTCACTAAAACTGCTTTATCTCTTTTACCTACTTCGCGCAGCATCCATCCGCATGCTTTATGTATGAGATGGTGATTGTGTGTCAAAAAAAACTCAGAAAGTCGAAGTGTGTCATCAAACTGGTTGTTTCGAATAAAAAACAAAGTAGATACAATTGCTATGCGTTGATCCCACAACCATTTACTTTTCGCTAATTCATAAAGCATTGACCTATCTTTATCTTCGAGCCACGATCCAACAATTTTATGTGCCGAAATATCTACCAAATCCCAGTTATTGATGCTTTGTGTATTGCTCAGATAAAAATTGTAGATTGTCTTACGTTCAGTTTTATTACCACTTGTAAATTGATCGACAATCAGAATTAGTGCTGCAAGGCGACACTCATGAAATTTGCTGTTTAATAGTTTTTGTGTTTCATCTAAAGGTGTTGACTTAAATGATGCAATCGTCTTCCTTATCTGTGGAACACTTACTCCCAAAAAAACATCACCGTGTGAATATTGACCTTTTTTAGTTTGAAAAAAAGAAGCCAATACTGTTGCTTTGTCATTATCTGCTAAAGATATTAGTTTATTTTTGATTGTTTCAGCTTGCATACTATTCTTTTTATACCACTTTAGAAACAGTGTAGTTACCAAAATAAAAACCCAGTATGTTTTGAATCATCTCCAATCCCATTTCATCACGTGCTTCCAATGTCTTGGTGGCTGCGTGAGGTGTAAGAACCACATTATCTAACTCAAGTAATTCAGGTGTAATCTTTGGTTCGTTTTCAAAAACATCCAGTCCAGCTGCCCATATTTTATTATTTTTCAGAGCATGGGTCAATGCTTTTTCATCAACCATGTTGCCTCGCGCTGTGTTGATGAAAACTGCAGTTGGTTTCATTAGTTCGAATTCTTCTTTACCAATCATATGGATAGTCTCTTTAGATGAGGGTGCATTCAAAGAAATGTAATCAGATGTTTGCAGTAGGGTATCCATTGAAACATATTGAGCATTGTATTTTTGTTCAATTGCTTTATCCAGTCTGCTCCGATTGTGATACATAATTGTCATTCCTGATGCTACTGCTCTGCGAGCCAGTGCTTGACCAATACGTCCCATGCCAATTATTCCCAATGATTTGCCAAAAATAGGTAACCCTGGTTCATCGTATAATCCCCAACTCAGTCCTTCGGGAGTTCTTATCTTTCTGTCATAATATCCAACTCTTCTTCCAGCTGCTAGTAGCAATCCGAAAGCAAACTCTGCAGTGGGCTCTAAAACTGAATTAGGGATATTGGTAACCGTTATACTTTTTTGTTTGGCATAATCCACATCAATGTTGTTATATCCTACACCAAAGTTAGAAATCAACTCCAGTTTTGTCCCTTTGTCCATTATCTCTTTATCGGTATAAAAACTGAAGTTGGGAACAAGCACATCAAAGTCGGCAATCATCTCCAGTACTTCTGCACGTCTGAAGCCTGAATTCGTTGGAAGTATATAATCTATTTTACCATCTAACTCTTTTGCTATTTCGGGGTTGAGTTTGTAGGTAATAAGTGCTTTTTTCATTGTGCTTTATTTTTTAGAATGAGAGTGTGTATATCATTAGTCTTGTTGCGACATGTTCTATTAACGGACAACAAACATAATTGTTTTACTTGTACGAAAGAATCAAAATCACTTTTTTCACTCCTCCTTTTTCCTGCTTGATTGCTGAGTTAGATATTATAATAAGAGTCTATCTAAGAGATAAAGGTGGAAGCTGCACATTATAATGTAAGTAGTTAATGAGTTCCATTTTATTCAAACAAAAACTGATAATGGTTTCCGAAGCTTCATTTAGTACAAACTGAAAGTGAATATCAGTTTCTTGTTCTCCTTTTAGTGCAAACCACTTCTGTTTTATGCCTAAAGGACTTCCCGAAAGCGCAAATCATTCTGAATATCGGTTTCAGGAGTTCCTTTTCATTCAAAAGAGCTCTTGTTTATGGTTTCAGGAGTTCCGTTTGATTCAAATTGTTTTGATTATCACTAAAAGGAGCTCCGTTAAGTACAAAACTTTTTGAATTACGCTTAAAGGAGTTTCAGAAAGCGTAAATCTTTTTGAATTATGGTTTCCGAAGTTCCGGCAAGCATTATTTTTTTTGAACCGAACCAAACGGAGTTCCTGAAAGTGCAAATCATTTTGTTTTGCACTTTCAGAAGCTCCGTTGAGCATAAATAACTACTCATTTGGACTTACTGGAAACTCGGCGAGCTTAAAAAGTTTTGGATTGAATGAAACGGAAGGTAAGTGGGCACGAATTACTATTGATTCGGGGTTTTGAAGTAACTATTCAGCATAAACTAATATGTTCATCTTTTAATAGCTTATCATTGTTAGGTACTTTATATCCTTTATCCGTCAAAACATTTTTCTTTACGTAGTTTTGATGAATCACCAGCATATCCATGTGTTTGAGTAAAGAAAAAATCAACAACAATGTACGTAGTGTTTACAGAACTATTGTATCATATCCTTAGTCAGCCCCCTCATAACACTTACAAACAAAAAAAGGCGAGCTGAAGTAAATCAACTCACCTTTTTTCTGTTTTAGATGGATTTCATGTAAAAGATAACTTTTTAATTTTAGATTATATTGTAATCTGCAAATTACTCATGTAATATAATTATATGATTGGGTTAGCATTGGTTTGGATATTTTGCCAGTTTTGATATAATAATTATTAAGTATATTGTTTTATTATTAAAATAATATTTATATTTGCGATTAATATTTAAGGCAAGTTAGTTATTCAATTCGATTATTATAGCCCACTTGTTTACGTCTATAGCTTTAAACTGGTGATAAACAATATTTTTTTGAGTTTCGACGTAATTGAAAGTATTTGGAATTTATTGATGAATATAAATATGTAGTATGTTTTTTTGTTAAGAATAAGCTAGTTGCTATTTAACAATGAAAATAGTTCCCATACTATTAATAATAAAACAAACCATACGCAGGGAACAGTAATATGAGATGAAAATTAAATAATATGAAAAAAGTTGTTTTTTTATTTTTTGCACTATTAGTGACTGTATTTTCTTCAGCTCAGCTGAACAACATGATTGATGTTGTTTATCTTAAAAATGGAAGTGTTTTGAGAGGGATAATTATCGAGCAGGTACCAAATGAGTTAATTAAATTACAAACTACTGATGGTAGTATTTTTGTTTATCAAACCAACGAAATTGAGAAGATTGTTAAAGAAGTCCCAGGTAATAATCAATCTCAAAATGTTTTATCCTACTATGGTAGTGATAAATCAAATCAAAGAAAAGGGTATATTGGATTGTCAGTAGGACCTTCTTTTGGAGTTGGTGATGCAAGCGATTTGCCTACAGGTGCAACTTTAAATCTTATTGATTTTGGTTATTTGTTCACTGATAATATTGGGGTTGCAGGAAAATGGCTTGGTACAGGATATTCTGAAAGCGGAGATAGCTTTGGAATGGGTGGATTATTAGGTGGATTATTAGCTTCTACTCCCATTAGTTCAAAAGTCAATTTTGAGAGCAAAGTCTTAATAGGCTTAGCTGCGTTTACATTCGATGATGGGTATAGCTCTGATACTTCTGATCTTTATTTTGGATATGATATTGGGGTAGGAGTAAGATTTAATACTAGTGATAAGGTTTCATTACTACTCAACGCAGATTATTTAGGTGCGGATGTTTATAGTTCTATTAATCTCACATTTGGTGTAGCGTTTAGATTGAAATAAGGTTGGTTTTAAATGATGTCATTTTAATTCAATGAAAATCGTGTTGTTGGAGATAAAATGATAGTGCATAATGTAGGAATAAGTTCTTTGCTTGTTTCTACATTATTTATTTATTCATGGGGCAAACAAAAAAAGGTGAGCTGAAGTAAATCAACTCACCTTTGTTTGCTCTTCAGGCTGGACTCGAACCAGCGACCCTCTGATTAACAGTCAGATGCTCTAACCGACTGAGCTACTGAAGAATTTACACTTAAAAAGAACTTCTAAACTTTTTGCTCTTCAGGCTGGACTCGAACCAGCGACCCTCTGATTAACAGTCAGATGCTCTAACCGACTGAGCTACTGAAGAATTTTATCTTTCCTAAAAAGCGTTGCAAAAGTAGCACAAACTTTTGAATTATCCAATAGGTTTGGATGAAAAATGTGAATAAATGCTTTGTATTATTTGTTTTTTTAATTTTAGATAGAGTTGTAATCTCTAAATGAATTATTTATGAAAATAAAAATGAATGAGTAAACTTGATAAAATGCAACATCATTTTTGACTTATCTAATCAAATGTTTCTTTGGGAGGTTTTTATCAAAGTGCTCTTTTCTGATTTTATCACCATTTGTTCACTCTAAATA
>DATERO010000276.1:0-13653 GCA_035271465.1 Dysgonamonadaceae bacterium
CATCATTACGGAAAGCAAAAATGTCATATCGTCCAGATATATTGTTAGAGAAGTTTATAGTGAAAGAGAAAGATAAAGAAAGAAAATGATTAAGTATATAACTCCTGAAACACGTAACCAGATTCTTGAAATGTGGAGAGTCTGTTTTGGAGACTCGCAGCCTTATTTTGATATATACTTTAGAGAGAGGTATAGTGATGAAAACACTCTGGCTTACTTTATAGACGATAAAGCTGTAGCTTCATTACAGCTTTTGTCCTACAGCTTCACTTATTGCGATACCGAAATACCTATAGCTTACATATCAGGTGCATGCACACTCCCCGAAGGACGCAAAAAGGGATATATGGCAACATTGCTGAAAAGAACTTTTCATGAATTGATCAAAAGGAATACGCCTCTATCCCTTTTAGTGCCCGAGGAAGAGTGGTTGCTAGGCTTTTATTCTAAATATGGATATGCTCAAACATTTGATTCAGGAGCAGAACTGCTTTTGCTAGATGAATTAATGAAGCGACATTCAGGTAATTTAAATGCGGCTTACGAAGAGTTTGATAGCATGTTTAGAAATAAGGAAATGACTGTTCAAAAAACTTTTGATGATTTCCGAATAGTTGTGGAAGAGGCTGCTGGATATAACTTTCCACCTAAGAAGAGTCTTGCGGGTATGGCACGTATAATTGATGCACCCTATATGCTTAAACTCTTTGCGAGTAGATATCCTGAGAAGTGTTTTTCAATTGAACTGACCGACGAAATACTTTCACAAAACAATCTGTTCTTATCCATTCAGAATGGAACTGTATCTAATACGGATTCGGAACATCCAATTCATCTCAAATTAACCATATATGATTTGGCACAAGCATTACTAGGCTACCACACTACTGATAAAGAGGAGCTATTTAAAAATATCTTTCCCGAACATAAAGCTCAAATACATTTTATGATGGAGTAGGAGTTTGGGGTAGTTTTTACTTGAGTCTCTTTAAGATTATTCTGTTCTATTATCTTGACACTTCGCATTTCATACGAAGATACTCATGTTATACTCTTATAGAGTCTTTCTATATCTATCAATTCGTCGATTGACAGATATCAATTATTCCTTTTTGAACGTTTTAATCGTTCTCATTATCTGTTCAGTGGTTTCTCTGATATTTTTTATAGCACAATTTTTATGCATAGCATCTTCTATAGACATTGGGGAGGGCGTTACTGAAAAAATAGAGGCGAATCCACGTTTGTTGAGGTTGTCAACATTTTCTATAGATCCACCAAGAGCTATTACTGGAACGTTATTTTTGCTGGCAGCATCAAGAATGCCACTTGCAGCTTTGCCCATCACTGTTTGTGCGTCTATTTTGCCTTCACCTGTTATTACGAAGTCAGCATTTTGCAACTGTTTTTCAAAGTCAACAGCTTCTAACATCATTTCAATACCAGGTTTTAGTTGAGCCTTCAAGAATGCAACGAGCCCTCCACCCAAACCTCCAGCAGCTCCTGCACCAGCTACAGTGTTCAAATCAATATTCTTTTCTGTTTCTATCAGCTTGCGAAAGTTCTCCATCCCTTCATCCAACCCTTTCGTCATTTGCTCTGTAGCTCCTTTTTGAGCAGCATATATATAAGCTGCACCGTTCTGTCCAGAGAAGGGGTTGTTTACATCACATGCAATTATAAAGTTAGCATCTTTTATTTCCAGCATTACCTCCGATGCGTCTATTGAGCAAATGGAATGTAATGCTTTTCCTGTACCGTTAGTTTCTTTTCCACTTTTATCCAAAAATTGATATCCCAATGCCCTCAGCATACCAGTTCCTCCATCATTGGTTGCACTTCCACCAATTCCAATCAAAAATGAACGACACCCTCGCTTTAAAGCATCTTTTATCATTTCGCCAACTCCATAAGTTGTAGTTTCAGAAGGGTCTTGTTCTTGCTTGGATAGTAATGTTATGCCGCAGGCTACAGCCATCTCTATTATGGCTGTTTTGCCATCATTCACCAATCCATACTCCACATCAATTAGCCGCATAAGTGGGTCGTGCACTTTTACTTTCACTTTTCTACCCCCTAAAGCATTCACTAGCAAATCCATTGTCCCTTCGCCTCCATCGGCAATGGGTGTTTTTATTGTTTCACAGTTTGAGAAAACTTTCTTTATGCCATCTTCAATAGCGTTGGCTACTTCGGATGCAGAAAGAGATCCTTTAAAAGAGTCGGGGGCGATGATTATTTTTTTCATTGCTAAATAAATTACATTGCTACGGAGTGAATCCTTTCGCATCGTTTTTCTGATCTTGTAGAAGCCACACGATACAATACAATCGTGCGGGAGAGGGGCTAAAACTCAAACCCTCTTGCATGATTTCTGAAATATATTATAGCCATCCTTTCTTTTTAAAGAAATAGAGAATAATCAAAGAAGAGAGAATCATTAGTCCAATAGATATAGGATACCCATACTTGGCACTCAATTCGGGCATAAATGAAAAATTCATACCATAAACACTTGCAATGAGGGTAGGGGGCATGAAGATAACCGAGACAATTGTGAATATTTTAATGATTTTGTTTTGCTCGATGTTTACATATCCCAGGAATGTGTCTTGTAAATAATCCAGTCGATCGAAACTAAATTTTACGTGTTCTATAAGTGAGTTGATGTCTTTGATGATGATAGTGAGTTTGGGGTGTAAGTCTGAGGGCATAAATTCGCTACGCAACATGCCTGAAACAGTGCGTTGTTTGTCAATTATGTTTTCGCGCAATAGCATTGTTTTTTCTTGTAAATCTTTTATTTCTGTCAACAGTTCTTCATCTGCCTCTTCCAATGTTAGGCTATTACTCAATTGAGTAATCTTTTGCGTCATGCTCTCAATCATATCTGCATCAAACTCTACACGTGTTTCCAACAAAGCTACTAAGACATGTGCACCTGTTGGATAGTTTTTAGGATTGGCAGATATCTTTTTAATAGTTTCGTGAAACGAACTCAAATCTTTACTCCTTACCGTTATTAAAATATCATTTTTTAGAATAAAAGATACTGGATCACGCTCGAAGTTGGACATAAGGAAATTGGAATTGATAATAAGTGTGTCAATAGTCTCTATGTATCGAGACGACATCTCAATTTCTATCATTTCCTCCTCTTCTTGTATGTATATTTTTAGATAATCTTCAAGCTCTTTTTCAACCTCTTCGTCTACATCATTTAAATCAATCCATAAGAAGCTTTGAATTGAGTGATATTTTAAGAAATCTAAGCTCCTACTTAGACGGATAACATTGTCTTTGTGATAGAAGAGTTTGAGTTCTGCCATAACTTAGGAGTATTTTTAAAAGTGAGATATTATCTTCTAATTTGTTTTTTTGTGTCGTTTTCTTTTAAAATAAGAGGTTCTAGTATATTGGTTAACTCTTCAAATTGAGCAATTGATAGTTGTTCGGGACGTTTAGTAAATATATCTTGATCTAAAATGTCAGTTCCTTCTGGAAGCAACGGTTTTACAGAGTTGCGCAACATTTTCCTTCTTCTATTGAAGCTTGTCTTCACAACGGTTTTAAACAGTTTTTCGTTGCAATTCATAGATGAGCGCTTATTGCGAGTTAATCTCACAACTGCCGATTTAACCTTTGGAGGAGGGGTAAAGGCATTTTCATCAACCGTAAATAAGTATTCAATATCATACCAAACCTGAATTAAAACACTTAAAATCCCATAAGTTTTGCTGCCCGGTTTTGCTGCCAGTCTTTGTGCAACTTCTCTTTGAATCATTCCTGTGCAACACGGAATTTTATCTTTATAATCTAAAACCTTAAAGAATATTTGAGAAGAAATATTGTAAGGATAATTGCCAATGATGCAAAATTTGTCTTCGTAGAGTTTAGATAAGTCCATTTGCAAAAAATCGGCTTCTATGATACGATCTTTAAGTATCGAAAAGTTTTTATGCAAGTAAGCTACTGATTCGCGATCAAGTTCCACAACTGTTAAATCTTTCTCTTTTTCTAACAAGAACTGCGTTAACACACCTGTTCCTGGTCCAACTTCCAGCACGGGAAATTGTTGAAACTCATCAAGCGTTTCTGCAATTCGTTCCGCAATATTATTATCTTTCAAAAAATGCTGCCCGAGGCTTTTCTTAGGTCTTACCGATTGCATATGCTTTAGTAGTTTTAATGAGTAATGAACAAAGGTAATTATTTATTGTAACTCTGACAGGGATCAAATACTAAAGTTATAGAACTCATTCAAATATCAGAATCTATTTTAACTCGACATTTGATGCTTATCCCGCTTTTAGTGATTCTTGTTTAATGAGAACAATTATTTCAAATTCTCCTTGACAATGTTTTTTTGCAAGCCAATTTCCACAGTTTAATTAGTAAACTGTTGCTCATTTGCACTTGTTCAATATGAAAAAGCTAATTCATGTTCATCAATTACTCAATTTCCACCGAAAAAGAGATCAATAAAGAGTGTTTTTCGGCTATTTATTTGCCTGTATTCTAAGAATGACATTCATTGGCTAATTAAATAGATAAAAAAACACAACGTCGCTTGTGAAAATGAAAAAAGTAGGAGTTGAAATGTGCTATTGCTCTACAGAAATGATGATTTTGTGTGGAAATTAGAATAACGCTATTCATGTTATTAGAAAAAACGAAAGCCAATTGAAATAACATGAGACCCATAATTTGTATTTTTATCAAATATATTAATAAACTGCAAAGATCAAAGGGGCTCAATCTAGACGATTGCTTCAGAGTGTTTCTCAACTTTTACTTCGTGCTCTTTGATATGTTTTGCTGGGTAGCTAATTTTGAGCCAAATAAATCCAATTATCATAGATAGTAAAGAAGCTATCAATACTGCCAATTTGGATGTGTCACCATCAAACTTGTTTTCAAAAGCTAGCGTGGAAATAAAGATGGACATAGTGAAGCCAATTCCTGCCAAAAAGCCCACTCCCAAAAATCGTTTTAATGTTACATTCTTCGGCAAATTGATAATCTTCGTTTTTACTAATAAAAAAGTCGCCGACATTATGCCAAGTGGTTTGCCAATAAAAAGGCCTAAGATAATGGCCATAGAAAGTGGCGATGCCAAGTTAGCAAAAGAAGCTCCCGAAATATACAAACTTGTATTTGCCAAAGCAAAAACAGGTATGATTATAAAATTAACGGGAAAGTTAAGAATAGACTCGTATCGGGTTATTTTATTTATTGGAAGTAACATTGCCATTATTATGCCCGCAAATGTTGCATGAATACCTGAGTTGTAAACGCAATACCACATAATGAGGCCTATTATTACATAAAATATATTGCGAATTTTCTTGTTAGAGAGCTTTTTAAGTACAAGTAGCCCTGCACCAATGCAAAGGATTACACCTCCCAGGCAGATTAATTTGGGAGCATTACCATAAAACAACGCAATAATAAGAATTGCACATAAATCATCGATAATTGCAAGAGCAGTTAAGAATATTTTTAATGAAAAGGGAACAGACTTGCCCACCATTGCTAAAACACCCAGAGAGAATGCAATATCAGTTGCCGTAGGAATTGCCCATCCGTGTTCAAATCCGGTGCCTCTCGTAATGTACAAGAAAATAAGAGCTGGAACTGCCACTCCAAATAAAGCAGAAATAGCAGGAAACATAGCTTTATTAAATGAAGATAGTTCTCCAACAATTGCTTCTCTTTTTATTTCAATGCCGACATGAAAGAAGAAAATTGCCATCAAAGCATCGTTTACAAAATGAAGAAGGTTTGAAGGTAAGTTAAGATGTTGGAAAAATGATATGTCTTTCAGCCAAAAGTCGTGATAAGTAACACCAATCGATCCTGAATTAGTCAGAATTAGGGAAAGTGCCGTACACATTAGTAGTGTAATTCCAACTGAACGCGAGTCCACGAAGAAACTATAAAACGGGAAGCTTTTTAGCCTCCGAGCTATTATTTTGTGCATAACCTAAAACTAAAATTGTGTTCTGTTTGTGTTAAACTAAAAAAATGTGTGTTTTTCAAAAGTAATTTTTGCAAAGTTAATTAAATGTCTGATAAATGCAAAGTTTTTAGAAGCACTTGTTTTGAAAAAGGATATTGATGCGTGTTTTTTTAAGAAAAAACCAGCTCTATATCTATGTTTAACAACACAGAATAGAGCTGGCTATATTAATAATAAGAATTCTGGAAGAATCAGGATGTGTTCGAGCTTAGTATATCATCTTTTTCCTCCTCTGCTTCTTCCTCCTTTTAGTGCTCCAGTATTCCTTCCTCGCGGCTTAGAACCTGCTCTTCCACTTGCACCACTACGTGCTATGGATGTCGCTGATCTTCCTTTATTAGATTTTCTGTTCTCAGCGCTCTTAGGATTGACAAATGTTTTGCTTTTCTTAAGTCGTTTACTTTTTGTGGGTATATCTTCAGGAGCTGTCTTGCTTTGCAAGCTGCGTGCAATATGCATTGATCTTTCTTTATCTTTAAGACCAGGCGTCTTTGTCATTTTTCGTGGCTCATCAAGCATTTCAGAGTCTTTAATCATTTCCTGAAGATCGGCTAACTCTTTGGGCTTCATCTCTCGGTAATCTCCCAGCGGAATTCCTTTCAAAGATAAATTCATGATCCGAACTCGCTCTAGCTTTAGTACTTCATATCCAAAGTGTTCACACATACGTCTGATTTGTCTATTCATTCCTTGTGTCAAGGTAATTCTAAATACATACTTAGTTTCTGCATGTATTTTACACTTGCGTGTGTTTACTCCCAAAATAGGAACACCCGAACTCATGGAGCTTATGAACGAATCTGTTATAGGTTTGTCAACGGTTACTACATATTCTTTTTCATGTTGATTACCCGCGCGAAGAATTTTATTTACAATATCACCATTGCTTGTAAGTATGATCAAACCTTGCGAATCTTTATCCAATCTTCCGACTGGGAAAATACGCTCTCCGTAGCGGATGTAATCAATAATGTTGTCCTTGTCAGAAGAGTCAGTTGTGCTCGTTACACCCACTGGTTTATTGAAAAGGATATATATCTCATCTTCTTTTGCACGGGGTTCAACCACTATGCCATTCACTCTAACTACATCTTTAGGACCTACACGGTCACCTAGTTGTGCTACTTTGCCATTAACAAGCACATTTTTTAATTCAATGTATTTATCAGCTTCTCTTCTGGAGCAGAAACCACTTTCACTTATATATTTATTTAATCGAATTGTTTCTATCTCAGTCATGTTATCTTTTTATATTATTGTTTGTCTCTTGTAATTTATTTAGCATCTGGTATTATATCACCCATTAAATTTAATTAGCTCTAAAGATTAAGCTTATATTCGGGAAGATATTTAATTAGGATCTTCTTTATTAACAATGCAATACACCGACTTGCAAAAGTAGATATAAAATGAGTATTTTAAGCTCTAAAATGAAACTTATAAACTTTCGGGCTCAATATAATAAATACATGATATAGGTTTATTTAATCAAAACAGATAATACCCTATAGTTGACTATTAATTAACTCACATAGTTTACCCTCGATTTGCAGATAAATCTATATGTGTTTCGTTTTATTAGTATTGTGATTTTGACTTGGTTTAATTTGCTATAAATACATTCACATAGTGATTAATTACTACTCTGTTTTTTCTTTATTTCTCAATATACCAAATATATATTGAATAAATCAGGCCTTTAGGATTTTAATATCCATCAAAGAAACTCACATTATCCTAAGGCTTTAAAAGAATAATCTTGTAATTTTGGAAACTTAATGATGAATACACTCACAAGCAACATTTTGATTTGATGAAAGACAAAGCTATTTTCAAAAAAGGCCTGCCCGACCTGTTAGTATTGGTGGCATTCGTTCTGATTTCGTTTGTTTATTTCTCGTCAGCCGTGATGGATGGTCGAAAAATATCGCAACATGACTCATTGGCTGCAGTGGGGCAAGGTCAGGAAGCACGCGACTATATGGCGCGCCACGATGGCGAGCGCACACGATGGACAAACTCTATGTTTGGTGGCATGCCAACTTACCAAATGGGTCCAACGTACAATTCTACCAAACCATTGGACGCTGCAAAGCAAGCCTATCAGTTGTTTTTGCCCAATTATGTCTATCTCGTATTCATCATGATGCTGGGATTCTATATTTTGATGCGCGCATTGGGCGCAAATTACTTAATTAGTGCTTTGGGTGCAATCATTTGGGCCTTTTCATCGTACTTTTTCATCATAATTGCTGCAGGACATATCTGGAAGTTTATTACACTGGCCTACATTCCGCCTACCATTGCGGGGATGATTCTTATTTATCGACAAAAGTATTGGCTGGGAGCACTGCTGGTCATGATTTTCGTCGCATTTCAATTGTCGGCCAACCATATTCAGATGAGTTACTACTTCCTGATTGTGATGATAGCCATTGCCATTGCCTATTTGTTCGAAGCCATCAAAAAGAAGGAACTGGGAGTTTATGCCAAATCGACGGGTGTGCTCGTGATTGCGGGTTTGATTGGAGTAACTGCCAACATATCGTCGCTCTATCACACTTACGAATACAGCAAGGAAACCATGCGTGGAAAATCGGAACTTTCGCATCACGGTGCAGAGAATAAAACCGAAGCAGGCTTAGAGCGCGACTACATCACGGCGTGGAGTTATGGCATTGGCGAGACTTTTACGCTCTTGGTGCCCAACACCAAGGGCGGAGCATCGGTTCCTCTGGCACAAAACCAAATGGCGATGAAGAAAGCACGTCCTGAGTACAGAGAAATATACAGTCAGATAGGTCAATATTGGGGCGATCAACCCGGAACGTCGGGACCTGTTTATGCAGGGGCATTGGTGATGATGTTATTTGTGTTGGGGCTGTTCATTGTAAAAGGTCCGATGAAATGGGCGCTGCTGGGTGCAACCATTTTGTCCATCATGCTGTCGTGGGGCAAAAACTTTATGGGCTTGACCAATTTTTTTATCGATTATGTGCCCATGTACAATAAATTTCGAACGGTTTCTTCGATACTTGTGGTGGCCGAATTCACCATTCCACTTTTGGCAGCACTAACGGTGAAAGAGTTGATACAAAAACCACAGATATTGCGCAATAATATGCGTCCTCTATACTATAGTGTAGGTTTAACGGCCGGAATTGCACTGCTTTTCTCATTGTTCCCGCGCCTGTTTTTCTCATCGTTCATCCCAATGAACGAAATGCAATCGTTGCAATCGCTTCCTGCCGAACATATTCAACCCATTTTGTCCAACTTGGAGGAAATGCGTGTTGCTATTTTTAAAGCCGATGCTTGGCGAACAGTTGCCTTTATATTGTCGGGAGCATTGATGATTTGGTTGTTCGTAAAGAGCAAGCTGAAAGCAGAATGGTTGGTTGCAATTATATTACTGATATCACTAGTAGATATGTGGCAGGTGAATAAGCGCTACCTCAACGATAAAATGTTTACACCGCCTACTCAAAATCAAAAAGCTTTTCAAGCTACGCCCACCGATGAGCTGATTCTTGATGATCCAACCCTATACTATCGTGTGTTGAACCTTGCAACCAGCACTTTCAACGACGGCATCACCCCCTATTGGCACAAAACAATTGGTGGATATCATGCCGCCAAATTGCGTCGCTATCAAGACCTCATTGATGTGCATCTCTCGAAAGAGATGAGCGCTTTGGCAAACGAAATTGTAGAAACACAAGCCAATTTGGATTCCATTTCTGGCACAGACTTCGATGTACTCAACATGCTCAACACAAAATGGGTGATAATGCCTGCGCAGGATGGACAAACCATCCCAATTGAAAACCCACATGCCTTTGGCAATGCATGGTTTGTGGACAATGTCAAGTATGTGAACTCGCCCGACGAAGAGATTGATGCCTTGGCTGAAGTTGACTTGCACACCACAGTGGTGGTAAACGAAAACGAAGCGGGCGACATCAAAAACTTAAGTATAACACCCCACAATCCACAATCGACCATACAATTGACAGACTACGAAGCCAACAAACTCCGCTATCAAGTGGATGCGAAGAAAGATGAACTGGCAGTATTTTCCGAAATCTATTATCCCGATGGATGGCAAATAACTATTGATGGCAAACCTGCCCAAATGCAGCGCGTGAACTATACATTGAGGGCTTTGCCCATCCCAGCTGGTAGCCAAGTGGTGGAGTTCTATTTCAATCCTACCAGCATAAAGGTGACTGACGCTATTGCTTACACAGCAATTTTGTTGATGCTGTTGACTGCTGGTGGTGCAATATATGTTTATTTGAGAAAGAAGAAAAATATATGAACTAACCCATAACTGAATAGATGAATAAAAAGAGTGTTCTATCACTGTTCATTTTCTTTCTTTGCCTTGTTCCGATAGTAGGGCAGACAAATGATACCACCCAACTGGATGCTGTGGAGCAAACTCCCTCGAAACTCGAAATCCTTTCGAAGGAGCGAAGCCAATTATTGGAAGCTTTGGATAAAGGTGACCTAAACAATATGAGGGAAATAAAAGATGAACTCATTCGAACATTTGACAACAAAACTAATGAGGCTTTTTCTACCCGCGAGTATCTTATTATTCTTTACTGGACGGAAGAATATGACGATTTGTTGACTTACATTACAAGCAATACTGGAAATATTGATGAGCACAGCGTAGGGCACACCTTGAAGTGGTTAGCACCCCCAAACAAACTATACGAAGTTATTTCTAATGAGTCAGTTGAGTCATACGATATGCTTGTATCTTTTATTTATGAAGCGCAACTATCGAATGAGGAAAAAGAATTTCTCGAACTGCATCTCTATTGGTTGCTTTTCGGTCCAAAGAGTATTAAAAAAAGCGCTACACTCCCAGAAATCCATGATTTAGCTGATAAATTCTCTAAGGAATATCCAAACAATCCGTTTAAAATGTACATCCATCATAATATTCGCTTCAAGATGGGAATAGATGACTGGGCGCTAGGGAGTGAAATAGGTTTAGGATATGTTGGTATGCAAGGTGATATGGCTAAACAGTTTAAAGAGGGAGTTTTATTTAGGCTCTCTTTGGACGGTTCTTATAAAAGAACTACTTTATCTATCAGCTTAAATATTGGAAGCACTACAACCAAAGTGGATTTTCCGTACCGAGACACCGAATGGTTAAGTGGATCACAAGCAATGCTGATGAACATCGATTTAACCGCAGGTTATCGAATAGTAGATATCAAAAGAGTAAGTTTTACTCCATTTTTAGGCATTGGTGCTATAAATTTTAGCCCCAGTACAGAAGATATTGAGAATGATTACACGTTGGAGAAGCTAAATTTCACTGCCCAGAATTATCTTGTAGGTATGAACTTCACTTTCAATTTGAAAAAGAGAAGCTTTTTCTTAGATGAAAACAACTTCATCAACCTTAGGTATACCTTCTCAATGCCGCAATACAATGGTCGAAAAGGTATTGAAAGTGGCAATATGCATTGGATAACATTGGGGTGGGGTATGAATGCACAATCTTTTGATAGTTACTTTTGAAGAACATAGCACTCTAAGATGAGAATGTTAACATCATATAGCAGTTGGTGGAATGTAAAATTACCGAGCATCTTTATTTATGTGAAATATTATATTACTAAAAACTATCAAATAGTGTAATATTCTTATATCTATTCATAACACAATGATATATTTGACATCTATCTAAGTTTATGCAAGATATTTTGTATTTTTGTATTCCTTGGATAAAAAAACAAAGAAAACAAACATATAAGAATGAATATTTTAGATCTAAGCGAACAAGAGATTTTTCGTCGCGAAAGCCTTAACCAATTACGTGAATTAGGCATAGAACCATATCCCGCAGACCTCTATAAAGTGGATGCTTACTCAACTGATATTAAAGAAAAGTTTACAGATGAGGACATCACTAAGCGGAAAGTTAGTATTGCTGGTCGTATAATGAGTCGCCGTATAATGGGTAAAGCCTCATTCATTGAGTTAATGGATACGAAAGGTCGTATTCAAGTATATATTACCCGAGATGACATTTGTCCTGACGAAGATAAAGAGCTATACAATACTGTTTTTAAAAAGCTATTGGACATTGGCGACTTCGTAGGTATAACGGGTTTTGTCTTTCGCACGAAAATGGGTGAAATATCTGTTCATGCTCAGTCCATGACAATATTGGCAAAGTCATTGAAGCCACTTCCTGTTGTTAAAACAAAAGATGGAGTTTCGTATGACACTTTCACTGATCCTGAGATGCGTCACCGTCAGCGTTATGTAGATTTGATTGTGAATGAACACGTTCGAGAAACTTTTGTGAAACGAACGAAGATGTTCAATGCTATGCGTAGTTTCTTCAATCAAAGAGGTTATCTTGAAGTAGACACTCCAGTCCTGCAAGGCATCCCAGGTGGAGCAGCAGCTCGCCCTTTTACTACGCATCATAATGCTTTAAATATGCCCCTATATTTGCGTATTGCTAATGAGTTATATTTAAAACGATTAATTGTAGGTGGATTTGAGGGTGTATATGAGTTTTCACGCAATTTCCGTAATGAAGGTATGGATCGCACTCACAATCCAGAGTTCACAGTAATGGAAATATATGTAGCATATACAGACTACAACTGGATGATGGAGTTCACAGAGCAAATGTTAGAGTATGTAGCACTTAAAGTCCTAGGCACTACTGAAGCAAAAGTGGGCAATACAGTTATAGATTTTAAAGCTCCCTACAAAAGAATCACGATGATCGATTCTATTAAAGAGAATACCGGATTTGATGTAGCAGAAATGAATGAAGATGAACTAAGAGAAGTTTGTCGAAAGCTCGGTGTTGAGCAAGATGAAACCATGGGTAAAGGGAAGCTTATTGATGAGATATTTGGTGAAAAGTGTGAGGGTACTTATATACAACCTACATTTATTATAGATTATCCGATTGAAATGTCACCACTGACTAAAAAACATCGCACAAATCCAAATCTTACTGAGCGTTTTGAGCTGATGGTAAATGGTAAGGAGTTAGCAAACGCCTATTCTGAATTAAATGATCCAATTGATCAACGTGAGCGTTTTCAAGATCAGTTAAAGTTGTCCGAAAAAGGTGATGATGAAGCGATGTTTATTGATCATGACTTTTTGAGAGCATTAGAATATGGTATGCCTCCAACCTCAGGTATGGGAATTGGCATGGACAGGTTGGCTATGTATCTAACTGGTCAAAACTCCATTCAAGAAGTATTGCTCTTTCCACAAATGCGTCCTGAGAAATCTGCAAAAAAAGATGATGCTGCAAAATATACTGCTTTAGGAATACCAGAAGAATGGGTAGTTGTTTTTCAAAAAGCAGGATACAATACAATTGACTCTTTGAAGGATGTAAACCCTAATAAGCTTCATCAAGAACTATGTGGGATAAACAAGAAGTTCAAACTTGAATTGAACAATCCTACTTCGGAAGAGGTTAAAACATGGACGCAACAAGTATAATGAATTGATATTATACATATATACATTCATAATCATACTCAAGATATATTAAAAATGGATTCACCCGGAAAGATTGCTATTATTGGTAGTGGAACTTGGGCTACAGCACTTGCTAAGCT
>DATERO010000277.1:0-2637 GCA_035271465.1 Dysgonamonadaceae bacterium
CAGAATTACCATCGATGGTGTTGAATCACGTTTCAATACGAAAGTGTATGTTCAGGATTCCAGATGGGATGTTAAAGCAAACAAAGTTTCAGGCAGTAACGCTGAAAACCGAAACTTGAATGCAAGATTGGATGATATAAAAGCATCTCTACATCGAATTTATCATGATTTACAGCGATTTGGTATTGTTACACCAGAGAAGGTAAAAGGGGAATTCTTGGGCCTTGATGAAAGTGGTGAAACAATTTTAAGGCTTTTCGATAGACACAACAATGATGTTGAATCATTGATTGGTATAACAAAGTCTCCTGCTACTTTACAGAAATACAAAGTTACAAGAAAGCATGTAGCAAATTTTATCAAAAAGAAATATCGTGTATCTGATATGGCTGTGAAGTCAATCAATGATATGTTTATTCGTGATTTTGAGGTCTATCTTTTGACTCAGGAAAGAGTGAGCCATAATACAATGGCTAAGTTCATGCAATTTTTCAAAAGGATAACTATATTAGCTCGCAACAATGGATTAATTGTTAATGATCCATTTGCCAATTATAAAATCCAACAAAAAAAGGTGGATAGGGGGCAGGGCAAACGCATGTAATTTCCGATAACACATTAGTTATTAACAACTTTAACAATTTCTTGTTGATAACTTTCTGATTTAAAGTCTCATAGTGTTAATTTCTCTTTGTTCTTTTGTAGAAAAAAAAGAAAAATGACAACTCTCCATCAAGTGTTCAAACAACTCAATGATCCTCGTATCAATCGAAGCAAGAAACATCTTTTAATTGATATCATTATTTTAAGCATACTTGCTGTTTTAAGTGGAGCAGAATCCTATGATTCTATTGAATTGTTTGGGAAAACAAATTATGCATTTCTAAAGCAATTTTTGAAACTCCCTAATGGTATACCTTCACATGATACTATTAACCGTGTTTTTTCCGTTTTAAATTCAAGACACTTTGAGCGTTTATTCATTCAATGGACCAATAGTTTAAAAGAGAAAGGAGTCTTTGAAAAAGTCATAGCTATTGATGGAAAGACACTTCGAGGTTCTAAAGATACCTTTCATTCAAAATCAGCCGTTCATATGGTGCATGCTTGGAGCGTTGAAAACAATATATGTCTGGGTCAAATAAAGACGAAGGATAAAAGCAATGAGATAACCGTAATTCCAGAGATATTAGAACTTCTTGATATAAAGGGAAGTATCATTACTATTGATGCGATGGGAACACAAACAGCTATTGCTAAGAAAATAAAAGATAAAGAGGCTGATTATATTTTAGCAGTTAAAGGTAATCAGAAAACCTTATTGGAGGAAGTTGAAGCTACGTGCAAAAACAACCGTCCAGTAAAAGACTCATCTGAAGTAGAGAAAGGACATGGAAGAATAGAAACTCGACGCTGTGAAGTCTTTGAAAAAGGTCTTATTGTTGATTTTGACGATAGATGGGAAGGATTGAAATCCGTTATTAAAATCACAGCTACTCGAGAATTAGGAGAAAAAAAGACAAGCGAAGTACGTTATTATATCAGCAGTTTAAACACCTCACAACCTTTTAATTCTTACATCAGAGATCATTGGAAGGTTGAGAATTCTTTACATTGGACTTTGGATATGGTTTTCCGAGAGGATGAACAAAGAAAAAGAAATAGCCGTTCTGCTGAGAACTTTGCTATTGTAAGAAAGATAACATTAAATCTCTTGAAAAAAGATAAAGGAAAAGGAAGTTTAGTAACTAAAAGACTGAGAGCGGCATGGGATAAGGATTATCTTATTAAATTACTGAAAACTTGATGCGTTGACCCTGTAAAAACAGATAGTAGTAACCTGTTTTATCATTATATATAATTTCAGGAGCTTCTTGTGCTTGCCAACGATTGCTGTTGTTATCTTGTCGTCTAGCTATGCGAACCCCATAGTCTTCAAGCGTTTCAAGCTTGTACGGTTTACCCGTTTCAGGATTCACCTCTACGGCTACTATTCCCGAATGCCACGAACCATATATAAGCCAATGTTCACCTTCTGGAGTTTCAACATACGAAGGGTCAATCGCATTCCATTTAAAATAACCACTCCAATCATTTGCGCTTGCTCTCGACCAATCCTTGCCTCTATCAGAAACCGAATGGATTACCATTCCCTTGTCAGTCCATATATTTCTTTCGAGGTTGTCAGTCTCTCTCATGCCAATAAATGCATGTTCAGTCCACGAACCATCAAAGTTTTCTGCTGTGTTGGGTAAACCTGTTTTTATATAATTGTCAATTATTATGCTGTAATACATTCTGTATTTACCCCCCACTTTGCGAACCACAGGTGCCCAATGTCCATATCGTGGATTTTCAATAAGGCTTAATTCATTCTCAGCACGCATATTATTTAATGTGTCTTTTACCCAAGCAGGAGTCGATTTCATACTCATTCCCATAAACTCCCAATTTACCAGGTCTTTTGATCGTCTATAGGGGAAGTGACCATGTCCGTCATGAGCATTGCCATACGAAGCATCAGTGCTATACATATAATAATGTGTGCCATCAAATACTACCGTTGGATCGTGTACATTAGCCAAATTCCAATTCGATCGATTGTTCCAACCAGCTATGCTTGAATAATCATCTGCG
>DATERO010000278.1:0-2183 GCA_035271465.1 Dysgonamonadaceae bacterium
AGTATCTTTTTCAGCGAAAATCTCTGTAACCTGCGTGACAACGAAATCTACATCATCTATTGTATGATCACAAACTAAAAGTTTCGCTTTGGATCCCTCTTCTGCAATTATAAGTATACGTCGGTTGACATTTAAATCAACACCTCCTCTTAGGATATTGATAAGTTGAATAGGTTTATCAATCTCTACATTTTTCGGCACATATAGCACAAACCCATCCTGCGCAAACATTGTATTAAAAGCAGCTACCCCATTATCACTGTAATCTACAGCCTCTCCATAATACTTTTTAAATACATCTGGATGCAGCTTTGCAAAGTCAATCATACCTCCTGCATATACACCCTTTGGTAACCCTTCGATTTGATTGTTGTTATCGTAATAACGATCATTGACTACAAAATGTAAATTTGTAGCTAAGTTTGGAACATCACACTTAAAGGTGTCGTATGGATTAATTGGAATAGGTAAGTTATTAATATTTAAACCTAAATCTGCTCTGAAGGCTTGAGACACATCGGAATGTATATATTCTTCGATTTTAGAAGTAGGAAAACCGATTTCCTTAAACATTCGGAATGCAGCTTCCCGTTGATCATTAAGCACTTCAATAGAGTTTTCGTTTATTTCAGCTCTATGCTGCTGGAATAAATCTATATATTGTTGTTCAATCATTGTATTTATATGTAAGAATCATTTATCTGGTGAATAGCAGACAAATTGTTTGTTGATGTATCTTGAGATAGACATCATGAGTTGAGCCAAATTAAATCTATTCGGCTAACCAATCATATCCTTTTTCCTCTAACTTTAAGGCAAGTTCAGGACCCGCACTTTTCACAATTTTACCCTCGTGCAACACGTGGACAAAATCAGGTTTAATGTATTCCAACAAACGTTGATAGTGAGTAATAAGTATTGTTGCATTTTCAGGAGTACGCAACTTATTAACACCTGCTGCCACAATGCGTAGTGCGTCAATATCTAATCCAGAATCTGTTTCATCTAAAACAGAAAGTTTAGGGCTTAGCATTGCCATCTGAAAAATTTCATTCCGCTTTTTTTCTCCTCCCGAGAAACCCTCGTTTACTGAACGGCTTACCAACTGTTTATCCATTCCAAGCATTTCGCGTTTGTCACGCATCATCTTCAAGAATTCGCCAGCTGCTATTGGCTCTAAGCCTTGATATTTTCGTTTTTCATTTACAGCAGCGCGCATAAAGTTGACCATACTTACACCTGGGATCTCAATTGGATATTGGAAACTAAGGAATATACCCTCACGAGCACGATCTTCAGGTTCCATATCTAAAACATCTTTGTTTTGGAAGGTAATGCTTCCACGTGTCACTTCAAACTTAGGATTTCCTGCCAATACTGATGCCAGTGTACTTTTTCCTGAACCGTTGGGACCCATTATAGCATGAATTTCTCCTGCTTTAACTTCTATATTTATGCCTTTTAGAATTTCTTTTCCTTCTACTCGGGCATGTAGTTTTTTTATACTTAACATGTGTAGATTATTATATGTAGATGATTAAGTCACTTATAATCTTAGTGACCTATTTTTTATTATTTGAAATATCGTATTTTTAGCTTGCAGTTGAATAACAACTCAACTGTGAAAATGTTTGTTGCATCTAACTAGAGTGAGCATTTGTGATGAATGATCCATCATGAAATTACACTATATCTAACTCATCAGCATTACTTGCTTCTTTTATTTTCTTAAAGAGTTCTGATGCAAACACAAATTCATTCAGTGATTCATTATCAGCCTTCATAATTTCACTTTTAGATCCTTCCCATTCTTTTTTTCCTTCGTGGATATATATAATATGATCTCCAATGTTCATAACCGAGTTCATATCATGTGTAACAACAATTGTAGTCATTCCGAAGTCTTTTGTAATATCTTGAATTAATTCATCTATTACTTGAGAGGTCTTTGGATCTAATCCAGAGTTAGGTTCATCACAAAATAAATAGTTAGGATTAAGAGCTATCGCTCGTGCAATTGCTACACGCTTCATCATACCTCCACTTATCTCTGATGGAAACAAATTGTGAGATCCTTCTTCCAGACTAACTCTTTCTAAACAGAACTCAGCTCTTTTCTTACGCTCCCGTAAATTCTTTTTCGAAAACATATCCAAAGGGAACATTACATTTTCTAATACTGT
>DATERO010000279.1:0-3069 GCA_035271465.1 Dysgonamonadaceae bacterium
TATAGCATCAGTAATGATAGAATTAAAATAATTCAATATAACTAGTCAACTACAAATAACTTTATAAAACAATGAAAAGATTTTACTTACTTGCACTACTCGCAATAACAACCAACCTTATTTTTGCTCAAGTAGCATCACTATCTGGTCCAGATGGAAGGTTAATGCTTAGCGTGTTTAATGATAATGGACAAGCTCAATACTCTGTCAAATATGACGATAAGACAATTCTTGAAAAATCTCCTCTTGGATTCATAACTAATGAAGGTGATTTTACTAAAAGCTTGAAGTTAATTGAGCATAACAAAGAGAACATTGATAAAAAGTATAGTCAAGATAGAATTAAAAAATCAGAGATTCACTATACTGCAAATAAGCTCACGTGCACTTTTGAAAATCAAGAGAATAAGCAGTTCTCAATTGTTTTTCAGGTAAGTAACAATGATATAGCCTTCAGATACGAGCTTTCGCAATGGGGTGAAAGAAGAGCCTGTGTTATCGAAAAGGAAATAACTGGATTTGACTTTCCTGAATACACTACAACTTTTCTTTCTTCAATGATGTCCCCTATGGGTGCATTTGCAAGAACATCGCCAAGTTATGAAAGCGGTTATACTAATAATGAACCTGTAGGTAAAAGTAGACCAGGAAGTCAAGGTTATGTTTTCCCTGGACTCTTTCGAATAGGTGATGATGGATGGGCATTAATTTCTGAAACAGGGGTGAACAGTCAATATGTGGCTTCTCATTTAAGTGCATCAGATAGTGAAGGGTTATACACTGTTGAATTTCCTGATGAGAGACAAAATAATGGTTTTGGCAGTACTGGAGCACAAGTTACATTGCCTGGTATAACACCATGGAGAACTATTACTGTAGGTAGCACCTTGAAACCGATTGTCGAAACAACTATTCCTTTCGACGTAGTAGAACCTTTGTATGAAGCATCTCAGCCTTATAAATTAGGGCGTAGCACTTGGAGTTGGATTGTGTGGCAAGATCCAAGTATGAATTGGGATGATCAGGTTGCATATATTGATTTAGCTGCAGAGTTGAATTTTGAATATATTCTGATAGATGCATTATGGGATAAGAATATTGGCTATGAAAAAATGGAAGAGTTAATAGCGTATGCCAATAGTAAAAATGTTGATGTTTTCTTATGGTACAATTCAAACGGTGCATTTAATGATGCTCCACAAAGTCCAAGAGACAAGATGAATACCTCAATTGCCCGTAAAAAAGAGATGAAATGGTTAAGAGATGCAGGAGTAAAAGGACTTAAAGTTGACTTCTTTGGTGGTGATAAACAAGAAACAATGCGATTTTATGAAGATCTTCTTTCAGATGGGAATGATTACGGATTAATGATGGTATTTCATGGTTGTACCCTTCCACGTGGCTGGGAACGTATGTACCCAAATTTTGTTGGAAGTGAAGCAGTTCTTGCTTCAGAAATGTTGATATTCTCACAAGATGTACGTGAGAAAGAGGCTTTTCATGCTACTCTGCACCCATTTATTAGGAATACCGTAGGCAGTATGGAGTTTGGAGGTGTATTTTTGAATAAATACTTAAATAAAGGAAACACGCAAGGTCAAAAACGACTTACTACTGATGTTTTCCAGATTGCTATTGCAACGCTTTTTCAAAGCCCCATGCAAATGTTTGCACTAACTCCCAACAATCTGACAGACTCCAAAGATATTTTAATAGATTACATGAAAGATGTCCCCACTACATGGGATGAAACTGTTTATATTGATGGATTTCCAGGAAAATATGCTGTAATAGCACGAAGAAATGGTCAAAATTGGTATATATCAGGTGTAAATGCATTGACTGATCCTATCAAATTAAAACTGCAACTTCCTATGGTAGCAGGTAAGTCGGGAAGTTTGTATTACGATAATGACCAAAGTGAAGCACAGTTTGCAAATAAAAAAGTAAATAGCGATGGGTCTATTGAAGTTACTATGCAACCAAACGGAGGTTTTGTTTTCGTAAACGAAAAATAAAAACTTAGTATTATTAAAAACATATAGATTATAATATATATATATCTTATTTTTGAAGCTTAAGGTTTTTTATATATTAGTATAAGATACTTTCTTATGAAAAGTTTTTGATTGAATATATTTAAATTCATATGCAGGGTAATTAATAAATTATACAATATAAAATAGATACAAAATGAAAACAAAATTGATTGCATTCTTAACGATATTATTATCTGTTCCCATTTTGGCTCAATCAGAGTTGCCTAATAAACCATGGGATAAGGGAGCATTTGAAACTAAAAGCTATCGTAATTATTTTGCTGAAGTGGGATATCCTCAAGAAGAAATTGAGGCGAAACTGAATGATATATTCCAAGAACTTTTCTATGGTCCAGATAAAGTTTATTTCGAAGATAGTGACTCTACAGCTTATGTGTCTGATATAAAGAATCACGATGTTCGTTCTGAAGGAATGTCTTACGGTATGTTTGCAGCAGTACAGTTTGATAAAAAGGAGATGTTCGATCGTTTGTGGCGTTGGTCTAAACACCATATGCAGCATCAAGATGGCCCAATGAAAGGTTACTTTAGATGGAGCTGCAAGATTGATGGCACACCTAACTCTCAAGGTCCAGCATCAGATGGCGAGCTTTTCTTTGTTACATCTCTTATTTTTGCATCTAATCTTTGGGGTAACGATACTGGTATTAACTACCTAGCTGAAGCCCAATTTATTCTCAATTCTTCGATGGAGAAGAATGGAGAAAATGGTATAACACCGTTAATCCATCCAGAGCACAAGCTGATTACTTTTGTACCAAGTGGTTATGGAGCTAACTACACTGATCCCTCTTATCATGTGCCTGCCTTTTATGAAGTGTGGGCTAGATGGGCTGAAGATGGAAGAGCAGATTACTGGCGAGAATGTGCACACGAAAGTCGTAAGTTTCTTAAAAGAGTGGTAAATCCAGAAACTGGATTGAGCCCAGATTATAGCAATTATGATGGATCACTACTCGGCAATAATAGAATTATTGGAGATGCATTTCGTTTTGATTCATGGAGAGTT
>DATERO010000280.1:0-41138 GCA_035271465.1 Dysgonamonadaceae bacterium
AAATCAAAACACTTTGAAGTGGCTCTTTCTTCCCGAATCGTAAACTTAATGTACAACAACATAAAAGGCGATTTAATTTTTGGTGGAGAAAATCAAATAGAATACTTAGAAGAGAACAAATCAAACTTCCTGATAGAACCAGCTATAACCCTTAGAGGTGGATTAGAGAATATAAAGCTTCAACTTCAATATGGCTATAGCTTTAACTTATCCAACAAGGATTTCAGACAGGACAACTCACTATTCACGTTGGGAATAAGTTATAAATTTTAAACTGAGCATTTCATACTATCTTATTTGCATTAATTACCTGAGTTCGTGTTGATTCGAGCTCAGGTAATTTATTATAAATATCTTTGCACCACTAACATTCATTTGATAATGCATCAATTGAATAGCATCAACATAATGCTAAAATCAAGACATGAGCAAGAGTACACATTTTAGCAGACACTATTATTCATTTTACTACTTAGAAAGCATTAAGAAAAGACAAATACTTAAAAACATCTACATAGAATAATGCAACAGGCCTGAACGTAATCAAACTCTAGGAAACCATTATAAATTAACACATATAACTTTCTTAATGATTTATTATAGTGCGTATTTTTAAGGTTTTTGTATGTTTGCAAATTGTCAAAAAAATAAAAACTAATAAATTTACAATTTAAGCAATGAATTTAAAGAAGGAGAAAGAAAAACTTTACTCACGAAACTTCACAAAATTTGGGTTCGACATGAATGTGTTTGTATCTGTAGTTACAGCACTTTTAGTCCTTGCATTTAGTGTTTTCACCATTTAAAACCTAACGTATCCGCAGAGTTTTTTGGCGGTGTCAATTCTGCAATCAATAAAAACTTCAACTGGCTCTACATACTCACAGCAAATGCTTCAATAGCATTTCTACTTTTTATTGGATTTTCGAAATTTGGGAATATCAGATTGGGTGGTTACACAGCCAAGCCTGAATTTAAAGATGTGTCATGGTTTGCCATGATGTTTAGTGCAGGTATAGGTATAGGTATATTCTTTTACGGAGTTGCAGAACCTCTATATCACTTAAGAATTCCATCTGGACTTCAAAGTGGTTCTGCATTTGATAATTTTAAAGTAATGTATCTCCACTACGGTGTGCATGCTTGGGCAATCTACATTATATTTGCTATCGGTCTAGGGTACTTTAGCTATAATAAAGGACTTCCTTTTGCTATTCGCAGTCTGTTTTTCCCTCTTCTAAAAGAAAAGATATATGGCTTTTGGGGCAATATTATAGATACAGTAGCTGCGTTAGCTGTACTTTTCGGATTGGCTGTTTCACTTGGTCTTGGGGCGTTGCAAATTAATGCAGGACTCAACTTTGTGTTTGGTATTCCAAATGCGTCCAATGTACAGGTTATGATTATTATATTCATTACTATTATTGCAACCTTCTCGGTTGTTAGTGGTGTAAACAAAGGAATAAGATGGCTAAGCGAAGCCAACATGGCAATAACTACTATCTTTTTGATAGCGGTAACGCTTATTGGTCCAACTGTTTATATTTTCTCTACCTACATTTCAAGTATGGGTATCTATATTCGGGATATTTTCAGTTCAGGATTATTTATTGCTACAGAACCTAGTGATGTGACTTGGCAAGGAGCATGGACAATATTCTACTTAGCTTGGTGGGTTTCATGGGCTCCTTTTGTTGGCACATTTATCGCACGTATTTCAAAAGGAAGGACCATTCGTCAATTAGCACTGGGTGGATTAGCCATACCTACTCTTGTTGTAACTTTTTCTATGACAATATTGGGTGCATCGGGTGTTTTTCTCAATAATCTACACGAGGGAGCTATTGCAAAAGCAATAGAAAGCAATATCGCTATATCATTATTTGAAATGTTTACTTATCTCACCAGTTCAGGAGTATTGCAAATGGCTTTGTCCATTGTGGCTGTGCTTGCTGTAATGATATTCTTTGTTACCAGTAGCGACAGTGGTTCACTTGTGGTATGTAGTCTCACCAGTAGTGGACATTCTACTGTTCCAAAAAAACAAAGGGTGTTTTGGGCATTTATGGAAGGTATTATTGCTATCTCTGTTTTATTGATTGGCGGTGAAGCTGCACTTAATACACTTCAGTCAGCTGCTATTATTTTGGGATTGCCGTTTTCTATCATCCTTTTGATAATTATATTTTCATTGGCTAAAGAGCTCCAAAGTAGCTATAAAAAATACAGCTATAATAAGAGAATTACTCTCAAAAAGCAGTTAGGCAAAATAGAAAAAAATGCTAAGTTTGAACAAGAATGATAATATTTTAAACTTGAATATCATACATCTTTACAACTTATATAACAAGTGGGACTCTCTTATAGGGTTCCACTTTTATTTGCCTAAATATACTTGAAAAGCAAATGAAATAATAGAAATTCGTGAAAAAGCAAAACAATATTTAAGTTGAAGCGTTATAATATTTAAGCGCGCTTAAATAAACTTATTAATTAGCACAATAAATGAGAGAAACATCAAAAGCATTAAGCATTGAAAACTTATCTGTCTCTTATAACGAAAACGAAGTACTTCGAAATATTTCTTTTTCTATCGACACTGGAAAGGTGATAGGAATTTTAGGTCCAAACGGTGCTGGAAAGTCTACTTTGATAAAAGCTGTATTGGGATTGATCGATACAGATAGTGGTAAGATAGAGATATGTGGCAAGTCACTCAATAAAATGAGGCAATCAATTGCTTATGTACCTCAACGTGCAGATATTGATTGGAACTTTCCGATAGTTGTGAAGAAGGCTGTACTGCTTGGAACATATCCTCGTCTTGGTATTTTTAAACGCCCCAAACAGAAAGATAAAGAATGGGCTAATGAGTGTCTTATAAAGGTAGGAATGCACGAATATGCTAATAATCAAATTGGAGAGCTTTCAGGCGGTCAACAACAACGCGTGTTTCTTGCCAGAGCTATAGTTCAAAAAGCCGATTGTTACTTTCTAGATGAACCATTTATAGGTATAGATGCAAATAGTGAAGAAATAATTATCAATATTCTGCATGAATTGCGTAAAGAGGGTAAAACAATTTTTGTGGTTCATCACGATCTAACAAAAGTTGAAGGTTTTTTTGATGATATTATTCTGATCAATAAAAAGCTGATTGGTGTTGGCCCTGTTCATCGTGTCTTTGTACCTGAATTAGTTGCGGCTGCTTATGAAACACCATTATCAATGCTCAAAATATTAGGAGGGTAACAATAATGGATTTTTTTCAAGACTTGTTGGTTTATGCTTTTCTTCAAAAAGCACTTCTTACTTCCGTAATAGTTGGAGTTATATGTGGAGTTATTGGTAGCTTCATTGTTTTGCGAGGAATGGCATTGATGGGCGATGCTATTTCACATGCAATACTACCTGGTGTTGCTATATCATATATATTGGGCATTAATTACTTCTACGGAGCCGTAGTAGTGGGAGTTCTAACAGCTCTGGGTATTGGTTTAATTAGTGAGAAAAGCCGTATTAAAAGTGATGCTGCCATTGGAATTGTGTTTTCAGCCGCTTTTGCTATTGGAATAATTCTTATCACCTCTGCACAGAGTGCAATTGATCTCACACAGATATTATTTGGCAATGTTTTGTATGTTCGAAATATTGATATGTGGTTAACAGTAATTGTTGGAATCATCCTTCTATTTATAGTTATAGTGTTTTATAAAGAATTGCTCGTTTCAAGTTTCGATGAAACCATGGCAAAAGCTTATGGATTGAAGACCCGTTTCATTCATTATGGAATAATGGTGCTTCTAACTTTGGTGACTGTTGCATCGTTGCAAACAGTAGGTGTAATATTAGTTGTCTCATTACTAATAACACCTGCATCAACAGCCTACTTGTTGACCAATCGATTATCGACCATGATTGTGCTTGCCTCACTCTTTGGGGCACTATCATCAATAATAGGTATGTACTTTAGCTATGTGTACAACTTGCCTTCTGGACCTGTTATTGCATTAGCTGCAACTCTCATATTTTTAATTGCACTCCTTTTCTCTCCTAAACAAGGACTTTTAGTGCCACGACTGAAAAAGAGAAAAAGTTTATCAGAAAATTAAATACAAATAAGAAAACATAAAAATATACAGATTACTCTTAATAACTAAACAAAAAAATTACTCTAAGAATATTATTGTAAAATGAGAAAAACATTCAAGTATTTTATTATAGCAAATATTGCACTGGTTTTATTATCTACTTGTGGAGAAGCAAGTAAAAAACCAAATACCGATTCCAATTCAGACAAACCATTGCAAGTAGTTACAACCTTTACTATACTTCAAGATATAGCGCGAGAGATAGGAGGTAATGATGTTGACATTCACAATCTTGTACCAACTGGAACGGCTCCGCATGAGTATGAACCACTACCAATTGATATGAAAAAAACTTCAGATGCAGATATTCTGTTCTATAATGGTTTGAATTTAGAAGGAGGAAAAAGAGGTTGGTTCTTTAGAATGATTGAATCTGTTGGACAAAAAGAAGAAAATGTGTATAGTTTAACTAATCGTGTTGAACCAATGTATTTAAAGAATGTAAATGGGAAAGAAGAAGAAGAAGTTAATCCGCATGCATTTATTGATCCTGCAGTTGGTATAATTATGGCTGAAGACATGCGAGATGCATTTATCGAGAAAGATCCTTCCAGAAAAGAGAGTTATGAAGAAAGAGCCACTAAATATATAAACAGACTACGAGAGATTGACAAAGAATATAGAGAAAAAATCAACGACATTCCTAAAGAACGACGCATTTTAGTTACCAGTGAGCGAGCTTTCCAATATATGGCCAATCATTATGGACTTAAAGAGGGCTTTATTTGGTCAATAGATACTGAAGAAAATGGTTCACCTGAACAGATTAAGGCATTAATACATTTCATAAAAGCACATGAAGTTCCAGTTCTTTTTATTGAATCAAATGTTGATATACGTCCCATGAAGACTGTTTCGAAAGAAACTGCAGTGCCATTTTCTAAAAGACCTATTTACTCAGATGAAATTGGGAAATTAGGAGACGAAGTGGATACCTATATTAAATATCTCAAGTATAATATCAATCTAATTCACGATGAACTAAAGTAAATTAGAATTGTTAATTATTATATCAACATTTGGCTGCCATATTATACCTATTATGTATTGCAACCACTCAAATAATATGTACGTTATGAATAAATTTGGTTTTTTAATTGGAATATTAGCGATTACCTTAGTGAGTTGCACCAATCAAAGTAATAAGGAGAACGATTCACAGCATGAATCAGCATTAGTAGAGAATAGTATTATCGATTCTCATACTTCGGCAATGTCATTGGATTGGGCAGGTGTTTATGAAGGAAGATTACCCTGTGCTGACTGTGAGGGAATTGAAACAAGTATTGAGTTGAGAAGTAATTATACTTATCTTGCTCATTATAAATATTTAGGCCAATCTGTAGATGACAATGAATTTAGTCAAGAAGGGACTTTCACTTGGGATGATATGGGATCTGTCATTACTATGGAATCCGAGAATGAAACCTCTCAATATAAAGTTGGTGAGAATCAATTAATATTATTGAATGCCGATGGAGAATTAAACACTGGTGAATTAGCTGAATTATATGTATTGAAAAAAAAGATGTAAACGTGGTATATTTTTAAGACTCTTCGATAAGCTTAGAATCATTCGTTTAAAAAAAGGGCAGGAACATTTTGTTTCTGTCCTTTCGTTTTTTTACTATTTGATGTATCAACATATTGTGAGACTCATTCAATATTATAATAACCTTTAATGTAGTACATGGAACACTTGCAGACAAATGCAACCTTAAATAAAAACATCCATTATTTACCATGACAAAAACGAACACCCATTTCTCATGATCATAAAAGACTGATTATCAACCCTAGCTAAACTTTTAACAAAAATAATTCCACGAGAAGACATCATTCAATAAATTTAATTTGTATATTTGAAAAATAAATGTCGATAAACACTTTGTGTTTTCAAACATACAAATGTCAAGACCTTTGATATCATATACATAGCAATAATTACTTAATAACAACTTGATAATTCTAAACGAATTGGAATTTATCACAATAAATACAACAAATCATTTTAAACCTGTAACGAATTACGTCAATGAAAAAGAAGAGGATTTACACTTTTAATGAAGCCTTTAAAGCTTCTCATGCTTATTTTAAATGGGATGAGCTTGCAGCTAAAGTATGGGTGAGCAAATATGCACTCAAAGATAGTGATGGAAACATATACGAAGAAACGCCCAGAGATATGCACTGGCGTTTGGCAAAGGAGATAGCAAGGATAGAAGAAAAGTATCCAAACCCAATCGGAGAGGAAGATTTATTCTATCTTTTTAATAAATTCGAATATATTATTCCACAGGGTAGTCCCATGACTGGTATCGGCAATGACTTTCAAGTAGCTTCACTTTCAAATTGTTTTGTTGTAGGAATGGAAGGTGATGCTGATTCATATGGTGCTATAATTCGTATTGATGAGGAACAAGTCCAGCTAATGAAGCGTAGAGGTGGTGTTGGACACGACCTATCTCATATCCGCCCAAAAGGCTCTGCAGTTAAGAATTCTGCTCTCACTTCAACAGGATTGGTACCTTTTATGGAACGTTATTCAAACTCGACACGTGAAGTTGCTCAAGATGGTCGTCGTGGCGCACTGATGCTTACAGTTTCCATCAAACATCCCGATTCGGAAGACTTTATCGATGCAAAAATGGAGCAGGGTAAAGTGACAGGTGCGAATGTTTCGGTCAAGATAGATGACGCATTCATGAAAGCCGTTGCAAGTGATAGTAAATATACACAACAATATCCAATTGACTCAAAAGAGCCCAAGTACAAGAAAGAGATAAATGCAAAAGATTTGTGGTCAAAAATTGTACATAATGCATGGAGCTCTGCAGAACCAGGTGTATTGTTTTGGGATACTATTATCAATGAGTCTGTACCCGATTGCTATGCTGACTTAGGCTTCAACACAGTTTCTACAAACCCTTGCGGTGAAATTCCTTTGTGTCCTTATGATAGCTGTCGTTTATTAGCTGTAAACCTCTATTCGTATGTTGTAAATCCATTTACCAAGGAGGCTTATTTTGATTTTGATTTATTTGAAAAACATATCATGATAGCTCAACGAGTAATGGATGATATTATTGACTTGGAAGCTGAAAAAATTGATGTAATTCTCGACAAGATTAATCAAGATCCAGAAACTGAAGAGGTAAAAAGTACTGAGCGTCACCTGTGGGAGAAAATAAAGAAAAAAACACTCCAAGGACGTAGAACAGGTCTTGGAATTACAGCCGAAGGAGATATGTTGGCTGCAATGGGATTAAGATATGGCACAGAGAAAGCAACTGATTTCTCAGAGTTAGTTCACAAACGATTAGCATTGAATGCATATGCTGCATCAGTTGAATTGGCTAAAGAGAGAGGAAAATTTGAATTGTTTGATGCTGAGAGAGAAAAAAACAATCCATTTATAAATAGATTAAAAGAGGCCAATCAGTCACTTTATGATGATATGGTGAAGTATGGTCGTCGAAATATCGCATGTCTCACAATTGCTCCAACAGGCACAACAAGCTTAATGGCGCAAACTACATCAGGCATTGAGCCCATTTTCATGCCTATGTATAAGCGTCGTCGTAAAGTAAATCCTAATGATGCGAAAACCAGAATTGATTTCGTTGATGAAAATGGAGATTCGTGGGAAGAGTTTGTTGTTTATCATCATAAATTTGAAACTTGGATGGAAGCTAATGGTCATTCAGTACACAAAGAATATACACCTGAACAATTGGATTTACTGGTGCAAAAGTCTCCTTATTATAAAGCGACGGCAAATGATGTTGATTGGCTACAAAAAGTAAAGATGCAAGGACGTATTCAGAAATGGGTAGATCATTCGATTAGTGTAACTATTAATTTGCCGAGCGATGCTACAGAAGAGCTTGTAGGGAATCTATACTTAGAAGCATGGAAGAGTGGTTGCAAAGGCTGTACTGTGTATCGTGATGGTTCACGCTCAGGAGTATTAATTGCCAATGATAAGAAAAAAGAAAAAGAAGAGCCATGTTTTGAGCTACCTAAATTGGTAACTTCTCGCCCTATTGAACTTCCCGCAGATGTAATTCGTTTTCAGAACAATAAAGAAAAGTGGATTGCGGTAATTGGGTTGTTAAATAATAGACCATACGAAATATTTACGGGTATTGCAGATGAAGATGATGGCCTTCTTTTACCAAAGAAGGTGACAAGTGGCACTGTAATAAAATCGTATGATGAAAAAGGTGAGAAACGTTATGACTTTCAATTTAGAAACCGTAGAGGATACAAAATTACAATTGAAGGATTGGATGGCATGTTTAATCCAGAGTTCTGGAATTATGCAAAGCTTATATCAGGAGTACTTCGATATGGAATGCCTATTGATCAAGTTTTAAAACTTGTTTCAGGACTAGAGTTGGATAATGAAACTATTAATACCTGGAAAAACGGTGTTGAACGTTCATTAAAAAACTATTTACCGAATGATACCGAAATGAAAGGCGAGAAATGTCCGGTTTGTAATTTAGAAACTCTTACATATCAAGAAGGTTGTTTGACGTGTCGCAATTGTGGAGCTTCAAAATGTGGATAATAACTCAGTTTAAATTTACATTTATAAATCAAACAACTTATAGACTCCGAAAACAACTCAAACAAACATAAAGAAGTATTTATAAGTGTAACCAGTATAGAAAAGCAATTTCCAAATAAAACAGGACGTTGCTTTTCTTGTTTTTATGTTACAATTGTTCTAATAATCTTTTTTCTGCTTAAATCATTGTATTTTTGTATTTATGGATGATAGTTATAAAACCATAGAGCATAAAGCAGAGGGATACATTACAGAACGGAAGAGTAAATTTATTTCATACATACTCCCAGTTAACACTGAAGAAGAAGTGAAAGAGATTCTTGAAGAGTATCGAAGAAAGCACTATAATGCACGTCATATTTGTTGGGCATATATGCTAGGACACTCACGTGAGGACTTTCGTTCTAATGATGACGGAGAACCTTCTGGCACAGCTGGTCGGCCTATATTGGGACAAATCAATTCCCACGAACTCACGAATGTATTAGTATTAGTTGTTAGATATTTTGGGGGAACATTGCTGGGCACAGGTGGATTAGTGCGAGCTTATAAAGAAGCAACTGTTGCTGCTATTGAAAATGCAGCAATTGTTGAAAAAACAATAGATAATACATTTGCAATTAAATTTGAGTATCCTTTACTAAATGAAGTGATGCGAATTTTGAACCAATTTGATGAAGCGAAATGGACACAAAACTTCACAGAAACGTGTGAATTGGAGATTTCAATTCGTCAAACACAATATAAAGAGCTTGCTAAAAAGTTGTCCTCAATCTATGGAGTCAATGTGATTAACTTAGATAATCAAGCAGCAGAATAATTTCATTTAACAACTAATTAACCCAATTAGTCGCAATAGTAATACAAAATTTGTACTTTTGCCACCTGAAATATTTCATTACAACCCGTTTAGGATTAAAGAAAGGAAGTTCATGCATAAGAATTTGGTGATTGTGGAGTCGCCTGCAAAGGCAAAAACCATAGAGAAGTTTTTAGGAAAAGATTTTCATGTTATGTCAAGTTACGGACATATCCGTGATTTAAAGAAAAAAGATTTTGGCATTGATATTGAAAATGGTTTTACACCAGTTTATGAAGTTCCAGATGATAAGAAAAAAGTTGTTTCCGAACTTAAATCTGCAGCAAAAAAAGCTGAAATAGTATGGCTAGCATCGGATGAGGACCGTGAAGGAGAAGCTATTTCTTGGCACTTATATAAAGTACTT
Source organism: Dysgonamonadaceae bacterium (assembly GCA_035271465.1). GTDB lineage: Bacteria > Bacteroidota > Bacteroidia > Bacteroidales > Dysgonomonadaceae > UBA2632. The sequence goes on from DATERO010000280.1 coordinate 9,954, forward strand.
GATTTGGATGAAAAGAAAACAAGACGCATTGTTTTTCATGAAATAACCAAATCCGCTATTCTAAAAGCTATTGAAAATCCTCGCCCAATAGATATAAACTTAGTTGACGCACAACAAGCACGTCGCGTATTAGACCGAATAGTTGGTTTTGAACTCTCTCCTGTTTTATGGAGAAAAATTAAACCTGCTTTGTCAGCAGGTCGAGTTCAATCTGTAGCTGTTAGACTTATCGTTGAGCGTGAACGTGAGATAAGAGATTTTGAATCAGTTGCTGCTTACCGTATTATTGCAGTATTTACAAAAGAGGAAGACGGGCATACATATGAGCTAAAAGCAGAGTACAACAAACGATTAAAATCAAAAGAAGAAGCTCTGGACTTATTGAATAAATTGAAATCATCTTCCTTTAACGTAGCTGATGTTACAATGCGTCCAACAAAGAAAACTCCAGCAGCACCTTTCACAACTTCAACTTTGCAACAGGAAGCTTCAAGAAAGCTTGGTTTCTCCGTTGGTCAAACAATGATGGTCGCACAAAGGTTGTATGAATCAGGAAAGATTACCTATATGCGTACAGACTCTGTTAATCTATCAGGATTAGCTATTAATGCTGCAAAAACAGAAATTGAATCGCATTATGGGGACAATTATGTGAAAATAAGAAAATACGCTACAAAATCAAAGGGTGCGCAAGAAGCACACGAGGCCATTCGCCCTACTTTTATGAATGCTCATGAAGTAAGCGGAACTGCACAAGAAAAAAAGCTATACAACCTAATTTGGAAAAGAGCTGTTGCTTCGCAAATGGCCGATGCACAATTAGAAAGAACAACCGTCAACATCAGCCCATCTGAAGCAGAAGGTAGATTTACAGCATCTGGTGAAGTAATCAAGTTTGATGGTTTCTTACGTGTCTATCTTGAAGGAACAGATGATGAAGACACAGAGAAAGAATCAGCAGGATTACTACCTCCGATAAAAGAAGGCGAGACACTCACAATGCAGGAAACAACAGCTACTGAACGATATACATTAAAGCCACCGCGTTATACTGAAGCTGCTTTGGTTCGTAAATTGGAAGAGCTTGGTATTGGTCGTCCTTCTACTTATGCACCAACAATTTCAACAATACAAAATCGCGGCTATGTTGAAAAAGGTAATGTAGAAGGTGTTGAAAGAGCATACAATGTAATTACACTTTCAAACAATAAGATAAAAGACGCTACAAAAAAAGAAATTGCTGGTGCTGATAAGAACAAGCTTATTCCTACTGATACAGGAATAGTAGTGAATGACTTCTTAGTAGAATATTTTTCTTCTGTCTTAGATTATAACTTCACTGCAAAAGTTGAAAAGAACTTCGATAAGGTAGCGGAAGGTGAGACTGAATGGAAGAAGTTGATTGAAGAGTTTTATAATGTATTTCATCCAAAAGTGGAGGAAATTATAAACATGAAAACTGAACATAGAGCAGGTGAACGTGTATTAGGCACCGACCCTAAAACAGGCAGACAGCTCTCAGTTAAAATTGGACGATACGGACCTTTAGCACAGATTGGCGAAAAGGAGGAGGAGGAGAAACCTCTGTTTTCAGCGCTGAGAAAAAATCAATCCATCGAAACAATTACTTTTGAAGAAGCAATGAAGTTATTCGATTTACCACGAACTGTTGGTGAATATAAAGAGAAAGAAATGATTGCGAATGTGGGGCGCTTCGGTCCATATATTAGATACGATGGTAAGTTCTATTCATTACCAAAAGAACTTGACCCATATGAAGTAAAAGCGGATGAAGCAATAATTGTTATTGAGGAAAAGATAAAAAAAGATAAAGAAAAGATCATTCAAACTTTCGAGGAAGAACCAGGGTTGATTGTACAGCATGGTAGATATGGTCCTTATATCTCTTTTGAAAAGAAGAACTACAAGATTCCAAAAGGTGCAAAACCTGAGGAGTTATCATTGGAAGATGTGAGAAAGATTATCAACGAAACCGAACCATCAAAGTCAAGAACAAGAGCTACTACTAAAGCAAAGCCCAAAACGACGAAAAAAACTGCCTCAAAGAGCAAGACAAAGAAAACTAAAGCCACAACTTCTAAATCAAAATCGAATACAACAAAAAAAGATAAAAAGTAAATAACAATCAACTTTAAGTTCGATTCGATATTTAATTAAATAAAAAAGTTCAGAGTTTGGCAACTCTGAACTTTTGTTCATTAATAATGTTTTATATATGAAGAGTGTATCCAAATTTCCCTATCTAACCTTCAAGCACAAAAACTATGAGTAAACTATTAAATATGTGTAAAGCTATATGTGTAACGTTTATATCCCTCTTATCCACTAAAATTGCTTCCGCACAAGATATACTCAACAATACAGATGTTGATATTATAACTACAGAGTTTAATGATAATCCATTCTATGCTCAACTATGGTTTTGGATTGTTATAGGATTAGTGTTTCTTCTTATCTTGATAGCTTTATTACGTGGTGGAGGTAAAAAAAAGGATTAACGATAAGAAAGATAATAATTACATGCATTGATTATAATTAAATGTAATATTCATACTAGATCTAAACCAAATATTAATACGAGTATACTCCTAAAGATCTTTTATTTTAGTAGAGTAAGAAACCCGCCAACCCTGCAAGTGCAATCAATAGAATAGGATCAACTTTTTTGACAGATGCAAGAAAGACAACTCCAAAGATAGCCCAGCTCTTATAGTCAATAAAATTAAATCCATTTATCAACATAATACCAGCAGCTGCAATTAAACCAATTACTGCTGGTTTAATTCCAAACAAGGCTGCACGTACATACCTATTTTCATTAAATTTAAAAAAGAATGCAACTACTAATGTCATAATACCAAAAGAAGGTAGACTGACCGCAAGAGTACAAATTGCTGCACCAAATATACTTGCTAATGTCGAATGGCCGCCACTGTTCACTGCTTTGTAACCAATAAATGTAGCAGAATTAAATGAAATAGGTCCAGGTGTGGTTTGAGAGATAGCAACAATATCAGTGAATTCACTTACAGTAATCCACTCGTTTGACACTACTACTTCCTGCTGAATAAGTGGCAACATTGCATACCCGCCACCAAAACCAAATAACCCAATCTTAAAGAATGAGAAAAACATAGAGAGATATAGTTGAAACAGCAGCATTTTATCTATTAATTACTTTTTTAATAAACATATGATATAGAATACCCAAAGCAATTCCCAACACTATAATTAAGATGGGGGAAACATGAAATAGTCCAACAACTAATGCTACTCCTATAGGAATCCAAAGTGTTTTCAATGTAATATCTGCATTTTTCCCCATTCTCAACAACGGTGCAAATATAAGAGCAACCACAGCAGGACGGATCCCTTTGAAAACAGCTTCAACTACATCATTTTCACGAAACTGTGTGAAAACAATAACCAATAAAAGAATAGTTACAAAAGAAGGAAGAATTATTCCGAGACTTGAAAAGATACTGCCTTTTACGCCTTTGTGTTTGTTGCCTACAAAAATAGCTGTGTTCAGAGCAATCGGGCCAGGCATTGATTGAGCTATAGCAAGCATATCAATAAACTCTTTGTCATCTAGCCATTTTTTTTTATCTACCACTGCATCTTGAATTAGTGGTAGCATTGCATAACCTCCACCAAATGTGAAAGCACCAATTTTAAAAAACACCAAAAACAACTCCCAATAACTCTTTTTCATCTTTTCAGCTATATAAATGCAATTAAAAAAGAAAAAAGCAGACTGCATCAAATTAATTAATTGCAAATCTGCTTCTTTTATATTAAAGCCGCACCGGTGGAATAAGACGAAACTCCTGTAGACAGGATTTGAGTGCCTCGCTGCCTCTGTAATTCGCTGTGCATTAAAAATGCATATCCCGCAGGATGCGACCCGCCATTAGCAACAAAAACTTTACTCGTTTCATAGATGTAATTGATGAGTTTCCCAATCGACCAATGCGGCAAAATTGTTCCCTTTAATTACATATCAAAAGTAACAAAACATTTCCACACTTCCAAACATAATGATGTTAAAAGTCAGCCATCAATCACATATATGCGCACTACTTCAGTGTTTGACCAGTAAATTACACGATATCTCATAGCCTTTGATATAATTTCATTATCAGTAAATTATTCGCTAATTCGTTGATTTGATATTTATAATAAAAGGCGATGTTAATCATGATATTTTCATACAAATACTAAAAAGATAATCATGTGTTGTAAATCCTATTCTTTGTTAGTTTAAAATATAGATTATCTTACTCAAAATCTTATTCAAAGCCATTTTAAACGCTATTTAATCGTGCCATTTGAAATTTTATTCCTAAATTTGCACATTAATCATCTAAATGTGCATCTATGTCGTCAATTAAAACCAGAGAAATGTTCATGGAAAAAGCCAGGCAGCTTTTTGCTAAATCGGGCTTTGAAAATACCACCATGAACGATATCGCAGAAGCTTCTCAAAAAGGACGTCGTACATTATATACGTATTTTAGCAATAAAAAGGAAATTTACAACGCCGTTATTGAGTCTGAGCTGGAAGCCCTATATGTTCAATTGCAAAAAACAGTAGACAGGGAAACTACTGCCACCGATAAGTTACTCCTGTTTTTCATTACCCGTCTGGAGATCATCAAAGAAGTTGTTACTAGAAATGGTACACTCAGAGGTGATTTTTTTCGAGATATTTTCCGTGTTGAAAATGTTAGAAAAACATTCGATAGGAAAGAAATCAGTTTCTTGAAAATGATTTTAGATGAAGGTATTGAATCCAATGAGTTTGAGATGGTTGATAGTATGCAAACTGCTCGCATTCTTCACTTTGCTCTAAAAGGATTAGAGGTTCCATATATAAGAGGTGTAATGACTCACGATCCTAAAGACTCAATAGATCGCACAACCGTTGCAAATTTAATATTCAAAGGAATTTTAAAAAAGTAAATATTTTTTCAAAGTCATTTTAACAAAAGAATAATATGAAACTATTAGAAGGAAAAACTGCAATTGTTACTGGTGCTGGTCGCGGTATTGGAAAAGCAATTGCATTGCGTTTTGCGGAAGAAGGTGCAAATATTGCATTCACTGATCTTTCAATTGATGAAAATGTAAAAGCAACAGAAAAAGAGATTGCAGCATTAGGCGTAAAAGTGAAAGGTTATGCTTCCAATGCAGCAAGCTTTGATGATACCCACAAAGTAATTGAGCAAATAAAAGAAGATTTTGGTATAATTGATATTCTTGTAAATAATGCAGGCATCACTCGCGATGGCTTAATGATGCGTATGGATGAGAAACAATGGGATATGGTAATCAATGTAAACTTGAAGTCTGCATTCAACTTTACTCATGCACTTACACCAATTATGATGCGACAAAAAAGTGGTAGTATAATTAACATGAGTTCAGTGGTTGGTGTTTCTGGAAATGCAGGTCAGGCTAACTACTCGGCCTCTAAAGCAGGAATGATTGGATTGACCAAGTCGATGGCTAAGGAGATTGGCTCGCGCAACATTCGTGTGAATGCAATTGCACCAGGCTTTATTATTACAGAGATGACTGGCGCATTGTCTGAAGAAGTCCGCAAGCAATGGGCACAACAAATCCCTTTGCGTCGAGGTGGAACTCCTGAGGATGTTGCAAATACGGCATTATACTTAGCTTCCGACCTTTCGTCATATGTTAGTGGTCAGGTAATAAACGTTTGTGGTGGAATGAATACATGATATAAATTTTCACATCGATTTTGACATATTATATTACTTGCACATAATATAATATCAATACAATAACAGAGTAGAGTCGTAATAAACTGCGCATCTACTTTGTTGTATGTGCTAATAATTATTTAGGCTTCTTTGTTTCGCTCTTCTTATCAGCAGGTTCTTTGCCTGCTGTACTTGTGTCTTTATTAATACCATCTTTAGGCGCTTTTGTGCCTTCAGTAGATTTGACAGGATTTTTTGACTTTCCTTTTCCTTTATCCATAACATTCTTTGTTTATATTCCGCCTGTTTTTTTTCGAGTTCCTGGAAATATAACATTTCATGGATATTTTTGTTTGCTGCACACACCTACTTATTTCAACTACCAACAGTTAATTAATACCATTTTAGGTCACTTTTGATCTAAATATTCCTCTTTATTGAGATCTGCTTTATACTCATTCCGTTTTCTTTCTACATATCAAAGACCAACTGCTTTTTTTTTAGTATTTTTGTAAGAATCGAATTTTAGTAACTCAAAACCTTATATAAATTCAAGGCTAATAAGAAAAAAATCAATTAAAAACCACTATGAAACTAATAGAAGGCATCATTGCCCGTGCAAAAGTGAACAAACAACGTATTGTGCTTCCTGAAAGTACAGAAGAGCGTACGTTAAGAGCTGCAGACTTACTTATCAAAGATGGAGTTGCAGAAATAATACTAATAGGCGATGAGTCAGAAATTTATGAGAAAGCGAAAAAAATAAACCTGCTGCATATTAAAGATGCAACCTTTATAAATCCTGATAAAAACAGCAAGAAAACAGAATACGTAAACCTGCTTATTGAATTAAGAAAGCACAAAGGAATAACATCTGACAAAGCTGAACAGCTTGTGAAAGACCCATTATTTTTAGCTTGCTTAATGATTAAGAACGGAGATGCTGATGGAGAAGTTGCTGGAGCAGAAAATACTACAGGTAATGTTTTACGTCCTGCATTACAGATTGTCAAAACTTCGCCAGGAATAAAAGTTGTATCAGGAGCTTTCTTAATGTTTACATCGTTTACTGAATATGGAGACAATGGTGTGTTACTCTTTGCAGATTGTGCTGTTATGCCCAATCCCAATGCTAGGGAATTGGCACAAATAGCAATTTCATCAGCTCAAACATGGAAAGCACTCATTGGTAAAGAGCCACGCGTAGGTATGTTGAGTTACTCAACTAATGGCAGTGCAAAGCACGAAATGATAGATAAAGTGGTTGAGGCAACAAAAATAGCAAAAGAGATGAATCCAGACTTAATAATTGATGGAGAGCTTCAAGCAGATGCTGCAATTGTTCCCTCTATTGCTAATTGCAAAGCACCCAATAGTGTACTGGGAGGTAAAGCCAATGTGTTGGTATTCCCAACGTTAGAGTCAGGGAACATTTCATATAAACTAGTTCAACGATTAGGTAATGCTGAAGCTATAGGTCCTATACTTCAAGGTATGGCTGCTCCTATAAATGATTTATCGCGGGGTTGCACTGTAGAAGATATATACCGAATGGTGGCTGTTACTGCAAACCAAGCAATTGAGAGTAAAAAGACAAATAAAATATACAAATGAGTGAATTAATTATAGAACCACTTGAGCAATTTGGCCTAAGTCTTACAGCAAAAGACACCAAACGGTCTTTGTTTTCAAAGATTGGTGTAGTGGGTTGCGGAAAAGAAGGACGCAACATTGTAAATTTAACTGCATCTGCTGGATTAGATGTAGTTTTTATGGAGGAGTCTGAAGAACGAATCGAGTATGTTATGAACACACTCAACGACAACTTAGATACCAAAGTTGAAAACTGGGGTTTAACTCAGGCAGAAAAAAGAGGCATTATGAATCGCATTCAACCTACTTTGTCTTATGATGATTTTGTGGGTTGTGACTTTGTTGTCGAATGCACTCGTTTTTCAGAAACTGGGAGAAGAAGCACGCAGTTAAGAAAAAATATTTTCAAGAAATTGGAAGAGGTGCTCGAACCCGATGCAATTATAGCAACTAATGGTTCAACTGTTATTATAAGTGAGTTGGCAGCAGAGCTTGAACATAGAGAGCGTTGCGTTAGTCTCTATTTTCCAGTTTCTCATTCTGGCGCAAACGTGCTAGAAATCGTAAGCGGAATGTACACATCTGAGGAAACCTATAATAGAATAGTACTTTTCGCTAAGCTTATCAACTATATACCTCACAAAATATATGAAAGTAATGGCAATATCAGTCTTCGTGTATTAACAATAATGTTAAATGAAGCGTGCCAAATACTGATGGAAGGAGTTTCTACTCTCGAGAATATTGATAGAACCTTTACTGTAATTTACGGACAGAGATTCGGCATATTTAGATTAGCTGATATTGTAGGCATTGAGCGTATTGTATCACTTATGGAAACGATGTTTAATGACTACGGCGATAAAAAGTACAAACCTAATCCTATTTTGTGGAAACTATATCGCACCAACCAGTTGGGTATCCGTACTGGAAAAGGTTTTTACCTTTACGAAAATGACATGACCATTGGAATTAACACAGCAGTTTTTTAGACTGAAATAAAAAGAATCAAAATGAAGATATTGGTATTGAACTGTGGAAGTTCATCGATAAAATATAAAGTGTTTAACATGGATTCGCATGAAGTGTTAGCACAAGGAGGAGTTGAGAAAATTGGTTTAACAGGCTCATTTCTGAAGTTAACCTTACCAGGAGGACAAAAAGTTATGTTGGAAGGAGAAATTCTGGAACATAGAGCTGGAATAGAATACATTTTGGGTGTATTGATAAGTAAAAAATATGGATGTATAGAATCGTTAGATGAAATTGGCGCTGTTGGACATCGTGTTGTACACGGTGGAGAGAAGTTTAATGAAAGCGTTCTCATAAACGAAGAAGTAATTGATATGATTGAAGAATGTATTGATCTTGCTCCTCTACATAACCCACCCAACTTAAAAGGAATATATGCAATACTTGAATTTATGCCTGGCACTCCCCAGGTGGCGGTATTTGACACAGCATTTCATCAAACCCTGCCGGACTATGCATACTTCTACCCGCTACCGTATTCGCTTTACGAGAAATATAATATTCGTCGTTATGGATTTCATGGAACAAGTCACAGATATGTTTCAAAACGTGTATGTGAGTTCCTTAATGTCCCATACGAGTCTCAGCGAATTATCACAGCCCATGTCGGAAATGGCGTTTCCACAACTGCCATAAAAAATGCTAAATCTATTGATACAAGTATGGGAATGAATCCAATTGAGGGATTGATGATGGGCACACGTACTGGAGATATTGACCCCGGTGTAATTACCTATGTAATGGAAAAAGAGCATTTAGGAATACAAGGCGTTTCAACATTACTAAATAAATTTTCAGGAGTACTGGGCATCTCAGGCATCTCATCAGACATGAGAGAAATTGAAGATGCGGTAAATAAAGGCAATGAAAGAGCCAAATTGGCATTAAACATGTATAATTATCGAATCAAAAAGTACATTGGTTCATACGCTGCTGTACTTGGCGGTTTGGACATACTTGTATTTACTGGTGGAGTTGGAGAGAATATGAGCTTGATGCGAAAGGAGGTTTGCGAAAACATGGAGTATATGGGTATCGAGCTAGATGATGCACTAAATGAATCTACAAGATCAAAAGAAGCAGTTATAAGCAAACCAACGTCAAAAGTAAAAGTTGTAGTGATCCCTACCGATGAGGAACTTACCATAGCTCAAGATGCAAATAAGATATTAGAGCAATTAACCACAATAGATTAAACTCATTAAATCAATTTATATGATACAAAGAAAGGGCATTTTAGCCCTTTCTTTGTTTATTCATACAATGCATATTAGACAAACATATCACTCAATATTTTCATACTATACCTCACGCCGATTTATTCTAAATTGATTTTTAGCTCTTTAAACGAATAGCAAAAGGTGCAAAATATTTACTTTTATCTATTAAGTGTGCCGCCATGTGTTATTCTCTTCCAATACATGAATACAGTCTTGTATTTAAGCACAAAAAGCAATGTAAGTATAGGAGAAATCATTTATAAGAGACAATTTTCTTTTAACATGTTCCAACATTAACATTTGTAAGCTCCACAAACATAAAGACCGATTTCTCAATAAACACATTGCAAAGCAGATGTAAATAAGCAGCACTACCAATTTATCTAGACACGTCGTGGTAGGAGAACGATAAAGAACAACAAAAAAAAACCACCAAAGGAGTATAATACTTGCGTGGTCTTTTTGCTAACAAAGAAACAATGATTGTATCTGAATTATAATTCAGACATCCATTATTCTATTGATTCAAGCTTCATTTTATCTATCAGTCTATTAACATCAACGATTGCAATTCGTGATGCAACATCAGACATTGCATAAGGTAAAATTAATTTATCATTCACAATCATGCTACCACACGAGTAAATCACATTCGGAACATACCCTTCGCGCTCTTCTTCGTTAGCAGTCAACAAAGGCTCTTCTAATCGTGCAATAATTTTGGTTGGATCATCTAAATCTAATAAGATTACTCCAATAGAGTATTGTCTCATATAGCTTACACCATGGGTAACCACTAACCAGCCTTTTTCTGTTTCAATGGGAGAACCACAATTCCCAATTTGGACAAACTCCCATGGTTCTTTAGGCACCTGTAGAAGAGTGGCTTCTTTCCAAAAGTTCAAATTATCGGAAAACATGATATAATTGTTCTCTCCGTCTTGTCGAGACAACATAGCATACTTTCCGTTTATTTTGCGTGGAAAAAGTGCCATACCTTTGTTCTTAACGCCTTCTCCATTAAGGGTGCTCATGTTGAAAGTTTGGAAATCCTTTGTTTCAATCAATTGAGACAAAATCCGTCTGCCATTATAAGCAGTATAAGTGGCATAGTATGTTGTATCGCCATTGTCATGTGTAAACTCTACAAAGCGTGCATCTTCAATTCCCTTGCTCTCATTAGCAGATACAGGAAATATAACACGTTCTGATATAGCTGTATCATCTTCAAATCTAATTTTATAATTAGAGTCGGCCAACCAATGAATTGTTGTAGTAGTCCAACTATCAGGAGCAAAGCTTTCATCTAAAAAAATATCCCTAATACTATCTTTAAGTTCTTCATGAGTAAAGAAAGTAGGTAGTTTGCTTAATACCCTTCTGCTAGTTTCATTCCAAGCTTTCAAATCTTTTAATTTCAACTGAAATAGGTTATTATCATAAAAAGGGTCATGAACCATTAATGGGGTTTCTACATACTCAGAAACGCTATCAAAGTTAAGAGACAAGTCTTTACTCAATATTCCACTTCTAAAAACAATTGATGAAACATGACCTTCGCCCGTTGCTCTCAAGCTCATTATAAATCGTATACTACCTTCAGGAAGGAAACTTTGATCGGGATGTAACACAATGGAAGGATTGAAGAGTGCAGCTGACTCAATTGAATATTCCATTGTGAAGTAAGCACCAATAAGCAATTTCTGCATATCACTTATTGTCTCTTTTTTGACAACGTATTCAGAAATTCTATCATAATGCCTCATCAAAAGCTGTTCGAGGTTCCTATGTCTATCCTCAAAAAGAAGATATGTTTCTTCTAGTTCTTTTTGAGTTTCCTCTTTTGAAAGTTTAAGTACACGTTTAATGATGTTGTTGATACGAGGTATCTTGCTTGGAACATGCGGCAATGTGATAACTCTAGAATTATCTCCAACTATTTTAATTTTTTTTCTTTTGACAAGTTGCGTCCTATTTATTGCTTGCTTCATAAATATTTTGTTTTTAATTTCAAACTTCTAAAACTTGTTTATATACATTGTAGTAGCTATCCACCATCTTTTCGAGACTGAAATTTGATAAAGCCCATTCATTACAATATTTTCGATTGATTGAATTTATATCATCTACCGCGTTTACTGCTTCTTCAACAGAGTTCACAAGGTATCCTGTTTGCTTGTCCTTAATCAATTCAGGCATCGACCCTCTTTTAAAAGCTATTACGGGTGTTCCACAAAGCATAGCTTCGGCAACACTCAAGCCAAAAGGCTCGTCGAAGCTTATTGGGTGCAACAAAGCTGAAGCTTCTCCCAGTAACTTATCTCTTTCGATTGGACCTGAATTTCCAACATAAATTATATCCTCATTATTTATAAAGGGCTTAACTTTCTCCTCAAAATAAGCATCATCTTGAATGAGACCTGAAATTATTAATCTTCTGTTTGACTTTTTTGCTATTTGAATTGATTCATAAGTTCCTTTCTCAGGATGTATTCTTCCAAAGAACAATAAATAGTCATTGGGATTATTATTGAAAGTGAAATCTTTAGGATCAATTCCATTATAAACCGTGGCTATGTAATCTAATTCAGGACTTCTGTCGGAGTCGCTGATAGATACATAGTGATTGTTATTATTGTATTTTTTATAAACAGGGATTATTTGTTGTGATGAGAATCCATGGATTGTTGTAATCATGGGAGTCTTGATCAAACGACTGTATGTAAGTGGAAGAAAGTCGAAGTTGTTGTGAATAATATCAAACTCCGATGCTCTTTCCATCACATTGCTAATGTGTAAACACTCCCATACTTTTGGGTCAATAGAGTTATCTTCTGCATAAGCAGTTTTAGATATATATTCCAATTTACCAGAGGTTTGTGAATTACCCGTAGCAAATAGTGTAACATCCACTCCTTTTTTCACCATGCCTTCGGCAATATTGGATGCTACTTGTTCCCATGGACCATATTTCAACGGTGGCGTTCGCCACGCTATGGGTGCTAATAATGCAATTTTCATTTATTGATTTAGTTTATTTAAATAAACACACTAGTTTACGCACTATAATTTTTGTGTTGTTACGTTCACGAAAGGGTGTGATTATGACAGATACTTATCGCAAAGTTGCAACAGTTAATGTATTTATGAAAAGCGTAAGATAATAATTATTAGTAATAGGTTGTACTTTACAATGCGCTTCTACTGTTTTTGAAGCAATGATCTACAAGCTCTTCAATATTGGCCGTTCCAACACACATTACCGTATCTGCACCACCCCAATATATTTTGACGCTTCCGTCAGGTTCAGGAATTGCACCACATGTGAATACAACATTGGGGACATATCCAGTAATTTCATAAGTTTCTTCCGGCTGCAGAATCCACTCATCACCCACAGCAATTATTTTTGCTGGATTTTTCAAGTCATGCAATGCAACTCCCAATCTATATACACTCCCTGCCATAGTAGGGAACACACCATGATAGATGTTTAACCATCCTCGTGGGGTTTTGATAGGTGTTGCTCCTGGGCCGATCTTCATTTCATCCCAATGATATTGAACGGGTCTCATTATTAACTCCGAATCTCCCCAGTATCTCAAATCGGGCGAATAAGAAATCCAAATTGCCCAAGGAGATATTTCAGAGTGAGGACGATCTAAGCGTGCGTACAATCCATTGAATTTTTCAGGAAATATTACAACATTTCGATAATCAGCTTCTGTGATTAAAGAGAATCTTTCCACAGATTTAAAATCTTTTGTTTTTGCCAGCCCAATTCTCACACCGTGTTGAGAATATGCACTATATGTAATTAAGTATTCGCCATCAATGTATGAAATTCTGGGGTCCTCTACACCAAAAGCTTCGTATTCTTTGAATACTCCTTCAGTTGCTGGTATAATAAATGGCTCTTTATCAACCTCAAAGTTATACCCATTTTTGCTTACAGCTTTTCCAATAATACTTCGTCCATTAAGGTTGTGGGATCTAAACAACATGATGTAATCATCATTATGTTTGACCATCCCTGCATTATGTACCGTTGATACAGAATAGGGTATGTCTTTTTTTGTTAGTATGGGATTACCTGAATATCGTTTTATTATCATTGCTTTCTTGTTTAGTTATTCTTTTATCTTTACGGTAATAGTCTTCGTGAGCTTTTAATACGTTCAGGTATGAAACTAAATATGCAATAGTGCTTTCTGCACCTTGGTTCTGATTTACACCATAGCTTTCTATTCCGTCACAACACCCCTGAGTGTCATGATTGTAAAGGCTTATTCTTAAATCATTTTCACCTAAGAACCATCTAAATGATTTAAACAACTTGGTTAAATATGATTTGTCTCCGGTTAGATTGTATGCTTGTCTAAACATTAACACCATCCCCATTGCATCCACTGGTTGTTGAGCAAAAACTGATCGTTCACCATCTTTCACAAACCACTCTTCATTACCAATTATGGAGAGATATCCATTTTTCATAGTATGATCAACTAGAAAGTTCATTGATTCAAAAGCAACTTTTTTAATTTTCTCCTCGTTTAATATGCTCGCAGCATGAAGCATTGCTAGTGGAAGAATGGCGTTATCGTATGCTAGCAGAGCTTCGTACCAATGCCAGCCGTCATGATTATTAATATTGTAATGATCAATTAGTTTGTATGCAAGGTTTCTAAGCTTCTCAATGATTGCATCGTCAGACATATTACTTCTTAAATAGTAGCTAATGCCTATCATTGTGTTTGCAATACTCCTAATTGACTTCAAGTTATCAAAGTGAGGTTTAGCTTTATCAAATATCAAATGACCAATCTGACAGTAAGAATTGTTAGGTGGATAATTGAGCAAATATCCTACAGCCCATATTGTTCTTCCAAAAGAATCCTCAGAACCGACCTCATCCAAATATTCGCGGCTAAAGCTCAGGAAATTTCTGAAGTTGCCATCTTCGTTTTGCATATAATGGATGTAGCTTAAATAAACAGGGATAAGTTTGAGCGAAGAATTGTCTTTTTTTATTCTGTATGACATCAATGCTAAAAGCAAAGCTCGCGAATTGTCACACAAACAATAACCTTCTTTGAGATTGGGGATGCCAAATATAGCATGTTGAATAATGCCAGTATCATCGGTGAGTCTTCTTATCTGTTTCATTGAAAATTCAGGTAAAAGAGAAATGTCGAATGGAGCATCTTCTTTCTTTTCAATTTTAATTTTCTCGTCAACCACATCCTGAACGGTTTCGTTGTATAAACCACCAATTTTTGGCCATGTGATTTTTAATCCGTGTTCACGGGCTTTTCTCCTTATTTCTAACCTTTTTTCGGGTTGATCCAGCAAATCAATTAAAACATCAGATAGCTGGTCAATTTTTCCAAAATCGAAAAGAACCCCTCTTCCATCGCTCAACAATTCTGTAGCATGCCAATAAGGTGTGGATACAACTGCTGAGCCAACCCCCACAGCATAAGATAGTGTGCCGCTCGTTATTTGAGCCTCATTCAAATATGGTGTTATATAAATGTCAGAAGCATATAAGTATTTAAAAAGCTCTTTTTGAGTCGAAAACTCGTTGAGCAAGACTACATTTTTCTCTAATTTTAAATCTTCAATCAACTGTATCAATGATAAACGATATTCTTCTCCAGCATGCTTAAGTACATTGGGGTGAGTTTTACCTAACACAATATACATAACCTCAGGATGTTTTTCAACAACTTTGGGTAATGCTTTTATTGCAGTTTCAATTCCTTTGTTTCGACCTACAAAGCCAAAGGTTAGAAGAACTTTTCTGTTTTCTAATTTAAATTCCGTCTTAACTTTCTCCTGAACATATTGTATATCTGGTACACCATGCTCAATATAAGCTATTTTATTGCGAGGTATTTCATATATATCAACCAACATCTCAATTGCTTTACGGCTCATCACTACAACGCGATTAGCCATACGGCATATTGTTTGTAATACTTCCTTCTGGTTGTTTGAAGGAGTTTGAATTACAGTATGCAGTGTTACTATCAATGGTATCTCTAGTTCATGCAACAGGGGTAGGATATAAACTCCATCTTGACCACCAAAAATACCGAATTCATGTTGCAAAATACAACAATCAGCTCCACTTGCATTTATATATTTTGCGGCAGCAAGATAATCTTCTTGAAGTTCTTGTCTTATAGTCAGCTTTACTTCTTCTGGGTAGGTTAACTTCTCATTTGGATCATCCATTGCAACGACAAAGCTATTCCTGTTGTCTGGATCATCTTTTTTTGATGCATTCATCGACTCAAATAGATTTTGCGTAAATGTTCCTATTCCGCATTGACGTGGTGGATAAGTTGCTATGTAGGCATTTTTCATATTTTCTTTTTTTGATAATTAAATTGTGAGTATAATTTATGGATAACATACGTTTTAAAACATGTCTCATGTTTTAAAACGTATGTTATAGTGTTGTTTTCATGATTGAAAGGCTCTAATATCTAACAAAATATGATAATAAATAGTTTGTTAGATTGATGTAATATACAATAAATGATCGAGAAAAAGAAGTTTTTATGAGAATATGACAATTAGAGCACTCTTCACAATATCTGTATTTTATTTGTCATCATATCATCTTTGAGATGAAAGTAAGATTAATGCTATCTATTCTGCAAGAAATTTAAATAGTGTTTTGAATAACAAATTTATATTATAATAGTAACTCTAAAATTGTCGTAATGTGACGATTAAGATGTATGTTCAATTTTATATTATCATCTTATAATAGAAAAATCCGCAGTCATTGCTTATTATTAGCAACATCTGCGGATCATATCCTATAAGGTAGTTATCTAAGACTACAAACTATCTCCAAAATCTTCTTTAAACTTAGCAATCAACTTTTGAGGCCAGTCGCCAATTGGTTCTAAACCACCCATAAAGAAACGAAGCACAGGGGGTTCGTACACAAACTTCAATCCACCAATCAATTCACGATTTTCGTACAACCAGCACAAACGATCTTCCACATATTTAATTTGCGAAAGCGTAAACACTCGTCGTGGAACAGCTAAACGAAGTAATTCCATATCGGCATATGTTTCATTACCATATTCATCCCTTTGATTCGAAACTGAGCCACGCTCCATACCACGCACTCCTGAGATAAGGAATAAGGCAGCTGCTAATGCTCCAGCAGGATATTGCGATTGTGGTATATGAGCACATACTTGCATTGCATCAACATGAGCACCCAAAACACCTGCTGGTTTAATAACAGGAACTCCTTTTGCGTCTAAAGCATCAACAAGATATTTTATAAATGCAGGACTTTGACTTATCATAGTTTCATCCAATGTTTCGTACAAACCAACAGCCATAGCTTCAACCTCACGAATGGACATACCACCGTAAGTCAAAAAGCCTTCATACAATGGAATGAATGCTTCCAGTTCTCTGAAGATTTCCATGCTATCAGTACAAATACCACCTCCACGAGAAGAGCTGAGCTTTCGAGCTGAGAAATAAACCAAATCAGCCAAACCTGTCATGGTATGTATGATAGTTTTCATGTCGGAGTCTTTAAACTCTTCCTCACGTTGCAACACAAGGAATGCATTTTCACCTAACAAACTTGCGTCAAGCACAAGTCGGATGTTATATTTATCCGCAAGAGCACGAACATCACGCAGATTTTGCACCGAAAATGGCTGTCCTCCTATTAAGTTCGTAGAAGCCTCCATGCGAATAAATGGAATATTCTTCGGTCCATGATATTTTATAACCTCTTCGAGTTTCTCAATGTTCATGTTACCTTTGAAAGGATGGTCAGAATCTATAACATAGGCTTCGTCATAAAGCAACTCAGCAATTTGTCCACCTTTATCGGTAATGTGCGCCATGGCAGTAGTAAAGTGATAGTTCATTGGAACAAGACTACCTTTGCGTACATAAGCAACCGAAATTATATTTTCAGCCGCACGTCCTTGATGTACTGGCAATAAATACTTTTTTCCAATTACATCTTGCACTGCTTTTTCCAATCGAACAAAACTTTGAGAACCAGCATAAGCATCATCGGCTTGCATCATGGCTGCCATCTGATTATCACTCATAGCATTAGTTCCTGAGTCGGTAAGCATATCAAGAAACACATCATTGGTAGTCAATCTAAAAGTATTAAAACCACCTTCGTATAATGCCTCCAAACGACGCTCGATTGGTACTAAATGTAACTTTTGAACAATACGCACTTTGTGCAACTCTAATGGAATGTTTTCTCCATTATAAAATTTGATTTCCTGCATTGTGATTACTAAATATAGTGAGTTATTTAAAAATGATTGCGTTATATATTTACATCATTAGAAACAAAGGTAATAAATTTATCAAAACGTAAAACGATTAAGTAATAAAATGGAAGATATTGCTTTATTTTCATTACATTTTAACACCTAAAATCATCAATGCACTTTAATTGCAAATTGGGCATAAATGTAATTTGCAAGCTTAATAGCTTAACTACATTCTATTTCTTAAATTTTAATCCTATCTTTGCACAGATTTTTGGTGTCATTCACTTCAGTTTAAACTTCGAGGTTAATGATTAAAAGGGAATCAGGTGTAAGTCCTGAACAGACCCGCTGCTGTAAGCTCAACAAAAATCCTTGTGCAATACTCAACATCCACTGTCTCGCCATTGCGAGATGGGAAGGGCGCACAAAGGATGAGTAAGTCAGAAAACCTGCCATAAATATTCTAGACAAACGTTCTCGGGAATTGGAACAATTGATCAGGCCCATGGGCCCTGGCCTCAATTGTTATATTTAATATATAATTAATTTAAAGCTAAAAATGAGAAGAATGAGATTGTATGCGATATTAATCGCAATGGTAACTTTTGTGGCTTGTAATGACGAAGATTTTGACTCAATACTAACAACAGATTTAGAAACGGAGACATTTATATTCTCTGCCGAAGGTGGAAAACAAACATTTGTACTCGAAAGCAATGACAAATGGTTTGTAAGTGAATTACCTGAATGGTTAAACGTAGAAGTAAAAGATTTTGAAGAGATTTCAGCAAGAAGCGTTTCCTACACTAAAGGCAAGAAAGAAGTAACAGTTATTGTAAAAACAAATCCAGATTATGAAGAGCGAAGCAGCGAAGCCATTTTATCCACAATAAATGGGACAATATTGAAGCTTACAATAACACAAGAAAAGAAAACAAAGCTTCTAACAGATTTAGAGTCTAACGAATTAAATTTCTCCTATCGTGGAGGTCAACATTCCTTTTTGCTAGAAAGCAATGAGGAGTGGACCATCAATGACATACCCAGTTGGTTGTCAGTTTCTGTTATAGATGTCGAGGAAGTTGATGTGCGTAGCACTTCGTATGAGAGTGGTGAAAAAGAAATCACCATTACTGCAGAAGTAAACAGTCAATTTGAGACACGTTCAGCTGAGATCACTTTAACATCACTGAAAAATCAGACAATCATCCTAGAAGTTGTGCAAGAAAAGAAACCGGAACTCGTAGGCTATTGGATTTTGAGTGAAGGATATGCAGGAAGTGACAATTCTGAAATCGCCTGGTTTGATAATGCAACAGGCATACTAACTAAAAAGCATTTCAAAACTATAAATGGAACAACTTTAGGTGACACAGGTAATGCTCTGAAAATTTATGGTAGTAAAATGTACGCTGTTATAAGTGGCTCTGGCTTCGGGGCAAATACTCCTCATGGCACCAGCTACATTGAAGTGATTGATCCAAAAAACGGAAAATCGATTAAGCGTATTCAATTTACAAATACTGGAGGTGATGCAGCTAAACCACGCAACATCATCTTTGAAGGCGGATTTGGATACATTACTAGCTATTCTAATGAATTAGTTCGCTTAGACACATTAACTTTGGAATTTGATTCGCGAGCAGCACTGTCTGGAAAGTTGGCTGAAGGTTTAGCATATAGCAATGGATATATATATGTGTGTAACTCAGGACAAGGAGAGGATAACAAAATATCAGTTGTAAATACTGAAACTATGGAAGAAACAAAAATTATCACCTCACCAATGAATCCTACTGGAATTGTGGCTACTAGTAGTGGTGAAATTTACTTCAATACAAATTATCCTGAATATAAACTTTACAAACTGACAGAAGATGATAATTATGAAGAGTTGCAAGGATTGAGTGTCGCTGATATGATATATACAAACAACAATATATATACAAGTTCTTTCGATTGGGGAACTTACATGGGTGAAGTTAACCAATTTAACACGACAACACATACTCACACTAAGCTAGGTCTTGATTTAAAAAGTGTCGGAATTGACATGCTTATGGAGTATCACATTGGAACAATAAATGAATCGGATGATCTATACTTATCTGGAATGGGGCAGGATGTTATAATCTTTGATCCTGCAACACTGGAGATCAAACACGCATTTCAAACAGGCGTAGCAAATGGGTCGGGAGTTGTTGCAGTTTATAAATAACCATTAAAGAACATTTGCTTTATACTTATGTTCTGTTAGTAGAATAAATAAAAGATACGGATATAATTACGAAGAATATAAATACTAAACTGACTAAATAACAAAAAAAATGAAAGGATTTAGATTATATGCGATTTTACTCGCATTCATATCATTTGCAGCATGTAGTGATGACGATTTTGATTCGATAATAACTACAGACTTAGAAACTGAGACATTGGCATTTGCAGCCGAAGGTGGTAAACAAACATTTGTTCTTGAAAGCAATGATAAATGGTTTATTGACAAACGTCCAGATTGGTTAATCGTAGAAGTAAAGGATTTAGAGGAAATAACCGTTAGAAGTGGCTCTTATACCGAAGGAAGAAAAGAAGTAACTGTTGTTGCCGCAGCTAATCTTGAAAATGAGATCCGCACTGTAGAGTTAATACTATCAACACTCAATGGAAAGATGGTGAAATTGACAGTTACTCAAGATAAGCAACTCGCTCTTGCAGGCTATTGGATTCTGAGTGAAGGATATACTGGACAAGCAAATGCAGAATTGGCTTGGTACGACATTGCTAAAAATAAGGTTTTAGAAAAACAATTTTCAGCATTAAATGACAAACCTTTGGGTGATACTGGAAATCAGTTGGCATTATATGGAAGCAAAATGTACGTTATCGTGACAGGTGGTGGATTTACTACTGAAACATCAAGCGATGACAGCTATATTGAAGTAATCAACCCTTATGATGGAAAATCAATCAAGCGTATTCCTTTCAAAAATGTGGAAGGAACTCCTGCAAAACCGCGCAACATTATTTTTGAAGGTGGATATGGTTATGTTAGTAGTTACTCCAACGAAGTAGTTCGTTTAGATACTGCTTCACTTACGCTTGATGAGCATGCTGCATTAAGTGGAACAATGGCAGAAGGACTTACCTATAATAATGGAAACTTATACGTTAGCAATGGTGGACAGGGGTTTGACAATAAAATATCTGTTGTAGATGTTGAAAACATGGAAGAAACTAAAGTTATTTCTACGGCTTATAATCCAAACCATATCGTATCTGTAAGCAATGGAGACATCTACTTCAATACAGACTGGCCAGAGTATAAATTATACAAACTAACCATTGCCGACGAAGAAGTAACCGAGGTGCCAGGCCTTAGTGTTGCAGATTTAACTTTCAGCAACAACAATATATATACAAGCTTTTATGACTGGGATAATTCAAAGGGATCCGTCAATGAATTGAACATTGCTACGTCTGAAGTTACAGAACTTAATCTTGAATTAGGAAGCTCTGAATATCATATTGGCACAATCAATGGTTCAGACCTACTTTATCTCACAGGAATGGGTGATGATATTGTAATCTTTGATCCAGTTACAAAAGAAATTAAACACTCATTCGCAACAGGTGTTCCTGGAGGAAGTGGTGTTGTAGCAGTCTATAGATAGAAGTTTCTATTAGGTAGAAGTAAAATTATAATTTATTGCGAGATGCATGGTAAAGAATATAAACATTCTTCACCGAGCATCTCGTTTTTTTACAAATATCTAGTCTCATAAAATAATATAGAAGTTAAATACATTCTATATTATTAATTTAATACTTATCTTTGTCCTAGAATTTTGGTGCTACATGTTTCAACAATGCTTCGAAACAATGTGGTGAAAAGGGAATCAGGTGAAAGTCCTGAACAGACCCGCTGCTGTAAGCTCAACCAAAATCCTTGTGCAAAACTCACAAACCACTGTCTCGCCTCGGCGAAATGGGAAGGACGCACAAAGGATGAGCAAGTCAGAAAACCTGCCAGAATTAAATAAATGTTTCAAAATGCTTTCGGGGAATAAAGCTTGAGAACGACTTGGTAATTCAATTTTTTGATTGCTCTTTTCGCATACCTTCGTTTTTACTCTTTTATTCTATCGGAATAATATTTCGATAAATGTTCTCATTTCATAAAACAACCTTCTCTTTTCTCTTCGCACTCTTTGTGCTGAGCAATACTGTTGTGCTTGCACAATACCAAACAGACAGTTTGCAATATCTACCCGAAGTGGTGATAACAATTGGCAGCACATATAAAGAAGTGATTCCTGCACAAAAGCTTTCGGGCGAAGAGTTGAAAACTCTTAACAGTTTTTCTGTTGCTGATGCTATCCGATATTTCTCAGGCGTACAAATTAAAGATTACGGAGGCATTGGTGGTCTAAAAACTGTCAATGTGCGAAGCCTTGGGACAAACCATGTAGGAGTTTTTTACGATGGCATTCAATTGGGCAACGCGCAAAATGGACAAATCGACTTAGGGAAATTTTCACTTGATAATATCGAAGAGATTTCATTGTACAATGGACAAAAGAGCGACATATTACAAACTGCAAAGGATTATGGTTCGTCTGGGTCTGTCTATCTTCGTTCTCGATCTCCAAGATTTGAATATGGTAAGAAGCAAAATCTTAAAGCTGTTATAAAAACAGGCTCTTTCGACCTCATTAATCCATCCGTGCTCTACGAGTACAAAATCAACAATGATTTAAGTGCATCTATTAATGGTGAATACATCAAATCATCGGGCAAATACAAGTTTAGGTACAAACGTGTTCTTCCAGGAACATCGGAGGTAATGTATGACACAACTGCGGTCAGACAAAATGGAGATATCGAATCAATACGCCTTGAGGCTGGATTATATGGGCTACTATCTCAAGGACATTGGAAATGGAAAAACTATTTCTACAACTCCGAAAGAGGAATGCCTGGTGCAATTGTAAACAATCGATGGATGAATCCTCAACGTCAATGGGACAGAAGCTTTTTCACTCAAGCATCATTGCAAAAAGCATTTGGTAACAATTACGAACTCCAAGCAAATGCAAAGTATGCTCATGACTACATGCGCTATCTCAATCCCGATACCACACTCATGTTGATTGACAATTCGTTTCGACAACAAGACCTTTATGCATCCTTAGCAAACAGATATACTATTTTGCCCAATTGGGATGTCTCTTTGTCAACAGATATACAATATAACACCCTTACTTCAGACATGGCAGGTTTCATTTTCCCCAAACGATTGACAACACTAGTAGCATTAGCAAGTGCTGTTGAAATAGGGAAAGTGAAAGTGCAAGGAAGTGCATTGGGTACTTTCGTAAACGAAAGAACTGATAGAGGAACAACTGATGATGGTGAATCTATAAAGTCTGCACCTAACAAAAAAGAGTTCACTCCTGCCCTATTCGCATCATACAAACCATTTTCGAATCACAACTTCAATATCAGAGCATTTTATAAAAACATCTTTAGGATGCCTACGCTTAATGATTTGTATTATACTGATATAGGCAATGCAAACCTGAAACCAGAGTTCACACATCAATACAACTTAGGTTTTCAGTATTCAAAATCATTTAAGAACAGATTGGTAAAGCAAGCAGACTTTCAAGCAGATGGATACTACAACGAGATTACAAATAAAATTGTAGCAATACCAAAAGGAAGCGGACAGTATCGCTGGATGATGATGAACTATGGATATGTGGAAATACGTGGTGTGGATATAGCAACATCAGCATTGTTAGAGCCTTATAAAGACCTGTTCATCAACTTAAAATTGACCTACACTTATCAAAAAGCACAAGATTTCACAGAACGTATCAGCGAAGAGTTGCAGCAAACCACCTACGGTGGACAAATTGCGTACATTCCTTGGCATAATGGCTCAGCCATTGCAAGCATCAATTACAAATCGTGGCAATTGAACTATAGTTTCATATATGTAGGAGAACGTTATCATTCATCAGCAAATATTCGAGAAAACTATGAACAACCTTGGTACACAAATGACATGGCGTTGATAAAAAACATTGAATATAAGAAGATGAAGATGAGAGTTAGTGCAGAAGTGAATAACCTCTTAAGTCAAGACTACGAAGTAGTGCTCAACTACCCCATGCCAAAAAGAAATTACAAACTTTCATTGACTTTTGAAATATGAAAAAGATGAATAAAACATACATAACGAAAGCATTAATATCACTCATTGCCCTCATTCTCATGATTAGCTTCACAGCTTGTCGTGACGATGTTGAGTTGAATCTATCGGAAAATACTGATGTAGATTCACCAGGTGTGATAGGAGACTATCAAGGTTTCTATTTATTGAATGAAGGAAACATGGGGAACAACAAATCAACCCTCGACTTTTATGATTTTGAAACTGGAGTTTACACAAAAAATATTTATGCAGAAAGAAACCCTACAGTACCCAAGGAGTTAGGTGATGTTGGCAATGACATAGGTATATATGAAGGAAAATTATATGCAGTAATAAACACATCCAACAAAGTAGAAGTAATGGATGCTGTGACAACTAAGCGTATTGGACAAATAGATATTCCCAATTGTCGATTTATTAAATTTCACGATGGCTATGCCTATGTAACCTCGTATGCAGGACCTGTGATAATTGATCCAAACTATCAACAGTTAGGTTATGTTGCAAAAATAAACACTACCACACTAAAGCAAGAAGACCGATGCCTGGTAGGCTTCCAGCCCGACGAATTAGAAATAGTGGATGGTAAAATATATGTTGCCAACTCAGGTGGTTATATGGGTGCAGGAAATACATCAGGATATGAGCGAAACGTTTCTGTAATAGACATTGCTACTTTTAAAGAAGAAAAGCGTATTGATGTTGCTGATAATTTAGAACGTATTAAAGCGGACAAGCGAGGCAACTTATGGGTGAGTTCGCGTGGTGATCACGGTAATCTTCCTCCACGTCTCTTCTTTATTGATAAGGAAAAACAGCAGGTTACAGACACCATTAATATTCCTGCCAGC
This sequence comes from Dysgonamonadaceae bacterium, assembly GCA_035271465.1. Taxonomy (GTDB): domain Bacteria; phylum Bacteroidota; class Bacteroidia; order Bacteroidales; family Dysgonomonadaceae; genus UBA2632. Next base: position 34,911 of record DATERO010000280.1, read on the forward strand.
AATTATTGGTTGGACGATGATTTGCTCTACGCTTATGGAAGTGAAGATGGTAATTATTCTGAGGGGGCTTATTCATATCACATAGTGGACACCAAAACACATGAGATTGTCACCAAACAGATTATCACAGATGGAACTGACAAGAAGATTGAGAAACCATACGGCATCATGGTACATCCCGAAACAAAAGATATATACATTACCGATGCAGGCAATTATGTTACGACAGGGATATTGTACTGCTTTGATAAAGATGGAAAGAGAAAGTGGAGCGTAGCTGCGGGAGATATACCCGCACACTTTGCATTGCTACCTGCCTCTAAACAAACCGATTAATTTTAAAAACTATTAAATATAAACATTTGAACTATGAAACAGAGAATTATTTACACGTTATTGATTGTATTTGCAGCCTTTACTTCTTGTAAAGACGATGCAGAAGTTATATTAGCTCCTGTTATCTCGGGAATCGATAAGACATACACTATAGTTGAAGGTAGAAAGTTGGAGTTATCGCCAACCATTGAGAATGGAAATAATGCGACTTATTTATGGCAATTGGATGGAGAAGAAGTAGCTCAAACACCGAACTATGTGTTTGAAGAATCAAACCCAGGAGAATACACGTTGATCTTAAAAGTTGGAAACGAAAGTGGTACGGACGAAGCAAAAACATCTATTACTGTTGGAGCAAAAGATATGACAATTGAAGGGGCGGCACACACATTAATATCCTTAGAGCTACCTGACTATATGAAAGGGAATGGAGACCTCGCATGGAGTGTACTTGAAGCGCCTTCGGAACTTTACCGATTTTCTCAAATGAATGCCGAGGAAGCACCTCTATTTATTGCTGCTGAAGTAGGGACCTATTTAATGCAAGTAAGCTCAGGCGATATAAATGGTGAAGTGACTATTATTGTTAGTGAAAATGAGAACGAACTATCGTCTTACATTGCCAATGTGTTTGACTACCTCCCAGCTCCAGGACAGTTTGTAAATAAAATGCCTGTTTATGAAGAAGGTGACACACATGAAGATATGGTGGCAAAAGTAGCAGAAAAAATTACGGGTGAGAACTCAGGATTTATTACTCTTGGCGGTTGGGGTGGATATGTAACTTTTGGTTTTGACCACACCATAGTTAATGTTGCTGGTAAACAAGACTTTCGCATTGAAGGAAATGGATTTACTAATAGCAGCGAGCCTGGAATTGTAATGGTTTCATATGATGCAAATGGTAACGGCGAACCAGATGATGAATGGTATGAAATTGTGGGTAGTGGAAACTTCACTGCAGAAAATGAAGAGTGGTATCAATCTGCTTTAGAAACTGGTAATGACGTTAATACCTATCGTGACTTTGAAATGACATACTATAGACCTGAAGTAGAAGAAAATGCTCCTCTTAAAGAGTATATCCGCTGGACAAATAACAAAGACCAAGAAGGTTATAAAGAGAAAAACTCATTTCACAAACAATCCTACTTTCCTCTTTGGGTAGATGCCGATGAAATTACATTTAATGGCGTGCGTTTGGCTCAAAGTGGTGTTGATGCAAGTGGTCAAGGTAGCTTCTTTACTTTAAAAAGCTACAAATATGGATATGCTGACAACCACTCAAATTCGGATAACAGATCTACTTTTGATATTGACTGGGCAATTGACAAAGATGGAAATAAAGTAAACTTACCAGGTATTGACTTCGTAAAAGTATATACGGGAGTTGACCAAGAGAATGGTTGGATAGGCGAAAACTCTACAGAAGTAGGCAGAGGAAGTGACTTACACCTACTTGGAACAAGTATTAATACAATAAAAGAATAAGAATTTTTTTTATTATTGTTTTTTTAATGTTGGGTTGAAAGAGGTGTTATATATTTGGAAGTATATAATGCCTCTTTCTTTTATTGGTAACAAGTATATCAAAGTTTATAAAAACAATCTTTTTCCCAATTTTCTACATTTGTATCTATATAATTAGAAATACGATCATAATCTTCATCTTTCTGAATGATATGATCGTGAAACCGTGATTGCCATTTGAAAACGAACCCCAACCTGTTGACGTGTTTAGTTACAGCCGATTTATAGGATCCAATAATGGAAGACACAGAATTTTTACCAATATTTTGAAACCGAGATTGTCCGATTGTTTTTGGTGGTGTTGCCCGTAGTAGAGACAGGGCATGCCCTGTCTCTACTATCGCCGTTTCTACATGCCCTGTCTCTTCAATTTCATCACCATTCCCCGACAATATTAATATACCATGAATATGATTGGGCATAACTACAAATGAACCTAATTCTACATTTCTTGAATGGTTTGGTATTTGATGCCATATTATATCAGCTATGACACCTATATTCGATAACTGCATATTGTAAGCATTGTCTATTTCTCCAAAATAATGCTCCCTATCTTGTGTGCAAATTGTAATAAAATATGAAGCTGCCCAACGATAATCCCACGATTGTAATCGTGAAGATGCTATGCGGTATTTGTTTTGGAATTTAGTCACCTTATCAATTTGATTCTAATCGTTAGTAAATGATGCTTTCAGTAATTAATCAGTAGAGATAACGCTATTTTATTTCCAACACCCTAAATACACTTTCACCATGCTCTAATTTAAGAACCACCCTATCACCTACTTTTTTATTCATCATAACTTTTGCAAGAGGTGAAATAAAAGCAATTTTCCCTTCTTTTAGATCTGCTTCATCAACCCCCACAATTTGGAGCTTACGCGTTTTCCTACTTCTCCCAATTTGTAATAACACTGTAGATCCGAAGCGCACTTCACTCTTATCTTGATCTTCTAATGGGATAACATTTGCAGTAACAATCCTGTTCTCCAACATTTGTAGTTTAATGTGGATAACTTTAATAGCATTCAGTTTGCCATGTTCATCGCCAGCGTTCCACTCCTTTAACTCTTCCGAAAGGTCTTCTTTCTCTTTCAATAAAGCTTCCATTCCTGCTGGAGTAACATAGTTGGTTACGTTTTGCGGTAAATCAGCGCGAGGTGGTACAAAAGGTGTATCTACCTGTTGATCTTCGTTTATAAATGCTCTGCTCATGATAATTTATTAGTTGTAAAAAAATTCAATCATTATGGAGAATAATTTGTCCTGTGCTTTCGATTTAAGAATATACTGACCTCCTAAAATGATATTACGTTGCAACCAAAGATACACATTTTTAGATTAAAACACAATAAACATCAAACCTAACTCAATTTAAATCAATAACGTAGTAAAGAAACTAAATCGCAGCTTATTTTCTTTTTCCAATTCTGTTTTTTCAAAACGATTTATCTAAATCAATTTTATAGCGGGACAATAACATAGGCTGTGAGTAGAGATATGCACTTTTAAGAATAAAATGAGCATTAGCAGAGCAATTATACAAATAAAAACATAAAGATGTAAAATCCTATAAAAAAATTAGTATCTTTATAAGCAAATATTTACAATACCAAGTGAACATATAAATCTAATCAGAATAGATGTTTGGAGGAAGCAAATTAAATATGGAAATTAATTAGAGATTTATTTCTTTTAGAAAATAAACTTTTGAACGACTCGATTGTTAATGTTAATATTAACAGAGAAATAATTATATACCAATTCACATTATTAAATTAAAAATAAACTTTATGAAAAAAATTTTTGTTTTTCTCTTTGCGTTGACCCTACTACCTATGGTAGCTTTCTCTCAGGAAAGAGAAGTAAAAGAAGAAGGTCAGACGTATTTTAAACCCCACGCTTACTTACAACTTCAAGGTGGGGCGGCTCACACATTAGGTGAAGCAAAGTTCATGGATCTTATCTCACCAGCAGCAGCGCTGAATTTGGGATATCAGTTTTCACCTGTATTTGGAATGCGCATTGGCGCCTCTGGATGGCAAGGAAAAGGCGGATGGGTAGTTCCTGCTCAAGTTTATGACTTCAAATTCGTTCAAGGTAACCTAGATTTTGTATTCGATCTTGCCTCAATCTTTAATGGTTTCAATCCCGAACGTGCTGTAACTCCCTATATTTTTGCTGGAGGAGGTTATGCATACGGTTTTGAAAACGGTGCAACCGATCTCAAAACAGGCAATTACGACCTAGAATATTTGTGGGAAGAAAACAAAGGATTCATAGGTGGACGTGTAGGTCTTGGTTTCAACTTCCGTTTGAGTGATGCTTTTGCACTTACTCTGGAAGGAAACACCACCATATTGGACGACCGTTTCAACTCGAAAAAAGCGGACAATCCTGACTGGCAGTTTAATGCTCTAGCCGGATTTAAAATAAACCTTGGAAAGACATCAAGAAAAACGGAAACCGTATATTACGATCCACAACCAGCACCAGCTCCAGCACCCAGACCTACACCAGCTCCTGCGCCAGAGCAAAAGCCTGCGCCAGCACCTGTTGTACAGAAAGAGTTCCCACAGTTGCCTCCTGTACACTTTGCTTTTGACAGCGATGTACTCAACACCAGTGAATATGCAAGTGAGTTATCTACAATTGTATCTACATTAAAAGAATTTGACGATGTGGACGTTGTAATCACAGGTTATACTGACCATAAAGGTTCAAATGCATACAACGATGCACTTTCTGAAAGAAGAGCAGAGTCGGTGAAAAAGTATCTTGTTAACCAAGGTATAAGCGCATCGAGACTAAGCACTACAGGAAAAGGAAAAGATCCAAAAACTTCGGGTGATGAAGCTCTTACTATTAAAGCTCGTCGTGTTGAAGTAGCGAAATAATAAAGCGAAAAGCTTATCTATTAAAATAAGAAAGGGTGTCCAAAACATATTGGACACCCTTTCTTATTTTAATTAACCAACAGCTTGTCTAATACTGATTTTCATATTTATTGGATCTCGAATCACTAATAAAATAATGAGTCTCTACTAATCTACTCCCAGAATGAGAGTCAACACCTCAAATCCATGACTTTAAAACAATTTGATTGGTTGCAAAAATTGGAAAGAACAGTCATGCTATAAATACCCAAAGCAATCGAGATATAATAAAGAGGCGAAATGAAACGGCGAGAAAACAACCGAGGGATCAATTTAAAGCTTTTCATAATAGTGCTCTTTTAAAGTGTCAGTAGTGTCGCATGCTGTCTTAAATAAACATTAATCCTTCAACAGGTTCGAATTGAAATTCGCAAAAGAATCTCAGCACCATGTTTTCCCTGCATAGCAACTCAGTTAGTGACAACAACAATATGCTTACTGCCCTATTATTTGCACTTACAACACTTCCTACATATTATTAAAGTCACAATTTCAGTCCCCATCATCCACAGGTGATGACTGCTGATATTTCGTTAAGGTTAGAACGGCGTCATCTTGTTTCAATGACATTACATCAAGGCCATTGCCGTTATCTTTCCCATTCTTATTCTTAACCTCAATCTTCCCTCCATTCATACTCTTACTCAACTCCTCTCTGTCCAGCGTGAACGTTTTATGATTGAAAGACGGTACTTCCTGAGACGAATTTGTTTCTACTGCACACTCCTCAGGCTCTTTTGTCGATAACTCTTTGTTCTTTTCTGCTTTTTGTTTGTTGTGCGATATACGTCTGCTCAGTGCATTTCTATAATTAGTTGACAGTGTGTTGAGCTCATCATACAGCGGTTTATAATCCAGATCTTTATTTTTAATTTGAGCTATTTCCAACTCTTTAAATAAATCCTCAACGGCTATCATCAATGATTTTCTAAGCGTCGGAGTTTTTTCACTGGGTCGTTCCGAATTCGATTTAATGATATCCTTACCCAACTTCATAATGTCTGCATGAACATTCCGCAGCTTATCTAAATGTTCTGTAAACTTGAGTGATACAAACCTACCTCTCAACTTTTTATCTTTATCTATCTCATCAAAAAAGAGCTCCACCTTTTCACACCTCTCCACTTCGTTTTTGCAGGCTTTTAGGTTCTTCAAATACCGATTCAGATGAATCCTCACCTCATTTACTGAAATATCATCCTCACTGTTTTCCACCTCCACCACTCTCAGGTGGTTAAATATTGAACCCACATAAACGGTTCGCACTCTGCGTAAGTCGGTCACTATCTTCGTTAAAGGATGAGCTTTATAGGGCACATCCAACTTTTTCAGCTGTGGGGATTCAGCAACTAAAAGATCAAATGTACAGTCAATCTGATGTAGCTCGGGGTTGTGGTTATCGACTATACGGATGACATTGTTG
>DATERO010000281.1:0-4985 GCA_035271465.1 Dysgonamonadaceae bacterium
TACGAAAAAGTGGGATTGTCAGAATTAATCTCCCCTTTGGCAGACAAAGAGAAGTGGAGCATGATGTCGGTGATTGATTGCAACGTAAAATCAGAACGTATGGGCTGGTTGCCATCAAGTCCACAACTAAACGAAAACCCCATTAAACTTGGGAAAGAGGCTGCCAAACAAGGTAAAGATGTAAAACAATTTATTACAGAGAAATTAAAGAGCAATGAACTATCCATAGCTTCTGAAGATCCAGACAATCCAAAGAACTTTCCACGGAATATGTTTATATGGAGATCTAACCTATTGGCTTCGAGCGCCAAAGGGATGGAATACTTTATGAAGCATTTGCTGGGTGCACAAAACGGTGTTATGGGAGGAGATTTAAAAGAAAACGGTCAACAACTTCCACAAGAGGTGAAATGGCACGACAAAGCTCCCGAAGGGAAACTGGATTTATTGGTAACTCTCGATTTTAGGATGTCCACATCAGCGCTTCACTCTGATATCGTATTACCAGCTGCTACATGGTACGAGAAAAACGATTTGAGCACTACTGATCTTCATCCATTCATTCACCCCTTCTCCAATGCTGTTGATCCTGTTTGGGAATCACGTACAGATTGGAACATTTTTAAAGGATTGGCAAAGAAAGTGTCAGAACTTTCTCCGGGTCACCTTGGAGAAGAGAAAGATGTGGTGCTACAACCAATGCAACACGACTCCCCCATGGAGTTGTCTGAAACTGCATATGCCAAAGATTGGAAAGTGGATGACTTGGAGTTGAAACCAGGTAAAAACATGTCTGATATAATTGAAGTGATTCGCGATTATCCAAATACTTACGAACGATTCACTTCACTTGGTCCACTCATGGAAGAGTTGGGGAATGGTGGAAAAGGAATCAGCTGGGATACAAAAGAAGAGGTAGAGTTGCTGAAGAAATTGAACCTATCATCTACCATCGGACACAAATCCAACGGCAGAGCTCTGATAGAGACAGACATTCACGCTGCCGAAATGATTCTTACGTTAGCACCCGAAACCAATGGTAAAGTAGCCGTTAAAGCTTGGGAGGCTTTGGAAAAAATAACTGGACGAAAACATCGTCATTTGGCTGCTATAAGAGAAGATGAACAGATCAGATTTAAAGACCTGCTCCAGCAGCCTCGAAAAATCATCACTTCTCCTACTTGGAGTGGAGTTGAATCGCATGAGGTGTCTTACAACGCTGGATATACCAACGTACATGAACTAATTCCGTGGCGAACACTCACAGGAAGGCAATCTATCTATCAGGATCATCCATGGATGATTGACTTTGGTGAAAACCTGGTTTGCTACAAACCACCTATAGATACTAAGTCATTGAAAGGGATGATTGACAAATTGGAGGGGGAAGAGAAATATATGATTCTAAATATGATGACTCCTCATAACAAATGGACTATACACTCTACTTGGTCGGACAACTTAATGATGCTCACTTTGGGTCGAGGAGGTCCAGTGGCATGGTTGAGTGAAGATGATGCGAAGAAAATGGATCTGATTGACAATGATTGGGTGGAAGTTTACAATCAAAATGGAGCAACAGTGGTACGATTGGTAGTTTCGCAACGAATACCCAATGGTGCATTGATCATGTATCACAATCAAGAACGAACTGTGAATATGCCTGTGAGTCCAACTACTGGAAATCGGGGAGGTGTTCACAACTCCGTATCTCGTTTGTGTCTAAAACCAACGCACATGATAGGTGGATACGCTCAATTGAGCTACGGACTCAATTATTATGGTACTATCGGTGCAAATAGAGATGAATTTGTCATCATTCGCAAACTCAACAAAGTGGAATGGATGGACCAACCCATTGAAGAACCTTCAAAAACTGAAACGGTATGAATATACGTGCACAAATAGCAATGGTTATGAACCTGGACAAATGTATCGGCTGTCACACCTGCTCGGTCACTTGTAAAAATGTATGGACTTCGCGCAAAGGAACGGAGTATGTATGGTTCAATAATGTAGAGACCAAACCTGGAATAGGATACCCCGATGAGTGGGAAAATCAAGAAAGATGGAAAGGTGGATGGAGACTTGATAAAGACAGACTCACTCCTAAAATGGGCAGCAAGCTGGGAATTATGTCAAAGTTATTTGCTAGTCCAACCATGCCAACAATAGATGATTACTATGAGCCTTTTACATTCAACTACTCCATATTACACAAAGGTTCGAAGTTCAAAACGCCTCCTACAGCTCGTCCCCACTCTATTTTGACGGGCAAAGTGATGGAGAAGATTGAAAAAACACCCAACTGGGAAGATGATTTGGGCGGAGAGTTTAAAAACCGAAGTAAAGAGACAAACTTTAAGGATGTTCCCAAAGATATCTATGGTGAGTTTGAAAACTCATTCATCATGTATCTTCCTCGCATATGTGAGCACTGCCTCAATCCTACTTGCGTAGCAGTATGTCCGTCAGGAGCAATTTACAAACGAGAGGAAGATGGGATTGTTCTTATTGATCAAGATCGTTGTCGCGGATGGCGTCAATGTGTGAGTGGTTGTCCTTATAAGAAAATTTATTTCAATTGGGAAACTAAGAAATCTGAGAAGTGTACTTTTTGTTATCCACGAATTGAAGTGGGCGAATCTACTATTTGCAGTGAATCATGTGTGGGTAGAATAAGATACATAGGGATGATCTTATACGATGCTGATAAAGTTAAAGAAGTTGCCGCAACGCCCAATGAAAAAGATCTTTATGAAGAACATTTGAGTATGTTTTTAGATCCAAACGACCCTGCAGTAATTGCAGAGGCACGGAAACAAGGCATTCCAAACAATGTATTGGAAGCCGCAGCTTCATCGCCTATATACAAACTGGCAATTGATTGGAAAGTTGCCTTCCCGTTGCATCCAGAGTATAGAACATTGCCAATGGTGTGGTATGTTCCACCTCTATCTCCTATTCAATCGGCTGCAAATAGTGGAGATATTGGTATGAATGGTATTCTTCCCGATGTAGATGATATGCGTATCTCTCATAAGTACTTGGCCAACCTTTTCACCGCAGGTGATGAGAAACCTATAAAAGAATCTCTTAAGCGAATGCTGGCAATGCGTGCTTATATGCGTAGCAAAACTGTGGATAAAGTTGAAAACAGAGAAGTTTTGGAAGGAACTGGGCTTACACCCGAACAGACAGAAAAGATGTATCACCTGATGGCGATAGCCAATTACAAGGATCGTTTTGTGATACCCACAAGTCACAGAGAAGAAGCCAAAAATGTGTTTCAACATCAATCAAGCGGTGGTTATCCAGATGGAGATAGTGACGACACTGAGAAATTTAAAAACCTACTTGGAGGAATCTAATTATGATAAAGACATATAAAATACTATCCCTTTTACTCTCTTATCCTAATGATGAATTGCAAAAGTTTTTACTTGAAGTAGAGAAAGAGTTGACAGAAGAATCGTTGCTACCGAAGGACGAGATAACTGAAATAGCCAAATTCTGCAAGCGATTTAACCAATTGGATCTTACCGACTGGCAAGGAGAATATGTGCAGCTATTTGATTATTCCAGAAGCGTTTCGCTACATATTTTTGAGCATATCAAAGGCGATTCAAGAGATCGTGGACAAGCAATGGTCAATCTCATTGAGTTTTACAAGGAAAAAGGATTGCATCTGACGGCGAATGAACTTCCAGACTACATTCCTGCTTTCTTAGAGTTCCTCTCTACCCTATCCATCACTAAGTCTGCCGAACTTTTAGGGGAGACTGTGAATATAATAGATAAGATAAATGAAGCATTGAGTGAAAGCAAAAATCTTTACAGTTCTATTTTCAAGGCAATTATTTCACTGTCAGCCAAAAAGCCTGATAAGAAGATAACGCGTGAGATGATAAAAAATGAGAAACCAATGGATTTGGATGCTGAATATGAAGAGGAACCTGTGACTTTTGGAGGAGATACTCCTTCATGCTCTTTGCAAGGGTCATCTGCATGCAAGTCAACCATCAGATCAATTTGATTTGTTTAAATCATAAAATCAACAGACATGGACATTTACATTAATAATTTACTGTTCACTTATTTTCCGCATATTGCATTGGCGGTGTTTTTCTTTGGATTGATTACACGTTTTATTTTGAGCAACAAAACCATTCAAGCTGAATCCACTCAGTTTCTTGCCGATAAAAAAGTAAAACTGGGCAGCAATCTCTTTCATGTGGGAATCATTTTTGTCTTTTTCGGACACCTCACACTGTTTATCCCCGAGTGGCTCTATCACATGGTGATGACCACCGAAACCAAAAGGATTATTGCTTTATCTATGGGTTCATTCTTTGGTTTAATGGCTCTAGTAGGTATGCTCATTTTGGTTTTCAGACGCTTTTATGATCCTCGAATTATAAAGAATAGTAGCTTTCAAGATTACTTTATTATTATACTGTTACTCATAGAGGTCATATTAGGATTGAGCGCTGTTGCTGGCACTGCCACTGGTCCTATTGAAAAATATGCAGCTTTAAGTGAATGGGCCCAAGCAGTGGTTACTTTTCAACCAAATGCCGGTGAGATATTGCTAAATCACTCCATTCAGTACAAACTTCATATTATTACGGGGTTATTTATATTTATGATTTTCCCTTATACCAAATTGATGCATATGATAGTTTTACCTTATGTTTATCTCTTTAGATCGGGATATCAATTGGTGAGGAAAAGAAGCTAAATTGCTGCGAGTTGGTTTTGAATTAAATAAAACCGTTGTTTTTGTTTTTAATTGTTTTTATAATTGAATCTATTCAACATTCTTTATTGAGAAGTTTTTAATTAAGATGTCTAAATACTTTTAGGCATCTTTTTTTTGTAAGTCTTATGCCTTTTAAATATCCATGTTTATTTATATCTCAAAACATAAATCAGAATTATTTTATGGAATGTCAATAATGAGCTTTCAAAATTCCTTATTTATA